>RGEC01000203.1 GCA_009918425.1 Bacteroidota bacterium | reverse complement strand
TGAAAGGAGGCCGAAATATTCGCGGTAATGCTGTAAAAGTCTGTCCCACCCACCAAACGGCACGGGCAAAACAAACAATCCAAGCATGATAAAAACCGCTATTGGTATGATTTTCAGCCTTTGGGGATACAACAAAATGAGGGCAAAAAACAAAATGCCGAACAATTTGATAAACACGGTAAGGGAAATCAACAGTACCGGTAGAAACGTTTTGCCTTTTTCCAAATGGACGAATGCCAGAATAAGCAGCCCTGTTATGAGCAAATTGCTTTGGCTGTTGGTGGTGGTGGTAAAAATCTCGGGGATGGCCAGTAAGCCAAACCCCAGCTCACGTAATGGAGAAAGCTTAAGCTTTTTCAACGAATAAACAAACACAAACACGTTTAGCAGGTTCCACAGGATAAGGCCTGCTCCGTTTGGAAGAGCAGATAAAGGTGCGAACAATAGGGCAAACGTGGGCGAGTACTTAAATACATCGTATTGCTCAGCGGGGTATTGCGCATACAGGCTTTTTCCCTCAATCAAATGAAAGAAACTATTGCTAAAGATTACATAATTATTGTATGCAGTAACCTTTCCTTCAAAACCGGGCATCTCTTTTTCCGGCGCATAATAGCCACGAATACTAATGAAAACAGATAGCAAAGCGTAGAGGACAGGCAAAAACCAAGTATGATAAAAAAACCTCTGTTCAGACTGCATATGTCGGCAAAATAATGAAAATTATGCCTGGGTGGTTATAAAAGAACAAGACCCGGCCAAAAGACCGGGCCTTGCAAGCTATGAAAACTTAAATCTACCCCGGTGCAAAGTTGAACATAAATTGTTGACCTTCGTATAATTATGGTTAAAAACCATAGCTTATTTGTTAAACAAAAACCGGCTTTTTTGACACCGTCTTTTCCAAAGTTTTGCACGGGGTCAAACCTGCATAAAAATCATGCGAAAAGCATCACCAGATACTTTTAAAATCCGTTTTTCGTGCTGAAATTCGCACCACAGGCCGGTCAACCGGAAACAAAGGCTACCGTCCAATTGTTAAAGAAAAAACACTCAAAATAATACATGGAAAATCATAACAACAGCAGTGGAGAAAGCAAGTGTCCTTTCTCAGGAAAAATGGTAAGTCCCAGCGCAGGTCGTGGAACCCGCAACCGTGACTGGTGGCCCAATCAATTACCCTTGGGCATTTTGCGCATGCATTCCAACCTTTCCAATCCCATGGAAGAGGGTTTTAATTATGCAGAAGCTTTCAAATCGTTGGATTTGAATGAGGTGAAAAAAGATATTAATGAGTTGATGACAAAGTCACAGGACTGGTGGCCTGCCGACTACGGGCACTACGGTCCTTTGTTTATTCGCATGGCATGGCACTCTGCCGGAACTTACCGCATTTCCGATGGTCGTGGTGGCGGGGGAGCCGGAACCCAGCGTTTTGCACCGTTGAACAGCTGGCCCGACAACACCAACCTGGATAAGGCTCGTCTGCTTCTGTGGCCGGTCAAACAGAAGTATGGAAACAAACTTTCCTGGGCCGATTTAATGATACTGGCAGGCAACTGCGCCTTGGAAACTATGGGCTTCAAGACTTTTGGTTTCGGTGGTGGCCGTGAGGATGTATGGGAGCCCGAAGAAGATATTTACTGGGGTTCTGAAGCCGAGTGGCTGGCCGATAAGCGTTATTCGGGAGATCGTGACCTGGAAACGCCTCTTGCTGCTGTGCAAATGGGTCTCATCTACGTAAATCCGCAAGGGCCTAACGGAAACCCTGACCCTATTGCCGCCGCCCGTGACATTCGCGAAACATTCCGCCGTATGGCTATGAATGATGAAGAGACAGTAGCGCTGATTGCAGGTGGACATACTTTTGGTAAGGCGCATGGAGCCGGCGATGCAGGTAAGTATGTGGGTAAAGAACCTGCAGGCGCCTCCATTGAAGAGCAAAGCATGGGCTGGAAAAACACCATGGGGTCAGGCAATGCCGAAAACACCATTACCAGTGGTCTGGAAGGGGCATGGACCACTACACCGACAAAATGGAGCAATAATTATTTTGAAAACCTTTTTGGTTATGAATGGGAACTGACAGAAAGCCCTGCCGGAGCCAAACAATGGCGCCCCAAAGGTGGTGCCGGAGCCGGAACCGTTCCCGATGCACACGTAGCCGGTAAAACCCATGCGCCCATGATGTTAACGACGGATTTGTCGCTGCGTATGGACCCTGCTTACGAAAAAATATCGCGTCGTTTTTATGAAAACCCCGATCAGTTTGCCGATGCGTTTGCCCGCGCCTGGTTTAAGCTTACGCATAGAGACATGGGTCCTAAACGTCGCTATCTGGGACCTGAAGTTCCTGCCGAAGAACTTATTTGGCAAGATCCTATTCCTGCGGTAAACCATGAGCTGGTTGATAGCGCAGACATTTCCAGTCTTAAAAATCAGATTCTGTCTTCAGGTCTTACCGTTTCTCAGTTGGTAAGCACTGCCTGGGCTTCAGCTTCTACTTACAGAAATTCGGATAAACGCGGTGGAGCCAATGGTGCCAGGGTTCGTCTGGCTCCCCAGAAGTTTTGGGAAGTGAACAATCCCGCACAATTGAGCCAGGCCCTTGACAAATTGGAAAGCATACAAAACGAATTTAATACTTCGCAAAGTGGAAATAAGCGCGTTTCCCTCGCTGATTTAATAGTATTGGGTGGATGCGCTGCCATTGAAAAAGCGGCTGCTGATGCCGGTCATTCGGTGAGCGTGCCATTCACGCCCGGACGCATGGACGCTTCTGCTGAGCAAACCGATGTGGAATCATTTGCTGTGCTGGAACCCATGGGTGACGGTTTCCGTAACTATAAAAAAGCCGGTTTCCGTGCCTCAGCTGAGGAAATGTTGGTAGACAAAGCGCAACTGATGACCCTAACAGCCCCTGAAATGACGGCACTGGTAGGCGGTATGCGCGTGTTAGGCACAAACTGGGATCATTCCAAGCATGGTGTATTCACCCACAATGTAGGTAAGCTCACCAACGATTTCTTCGTGAATTTGTTGGATTTTGGAACCACCTGGAAAGCCACAGACCACAGCCAGGAATCGTTTGAGGGCACAGACCGTAAAACCGGCGCTGTGAAATGGACAGCCACCCGTGCGGATTTGATTTTTGGCTCAAATTCTGAACTGCGCGCCATTGCTGAAGTGTATGCCTGTGCAGATGGACATGGTAAGTTCATCAAAGACTTTGTTGCTGCATGGAACAAGGTGATGAGCGCGGACAGGTTTTGATTTTCCATAAATTAAGCCAAATAAAAGAAAAACACCCATGTTTCATGGGTGTTTTTCTTTAGTAGTCTTTTGAATCTTATTCAATCCTTTTATTCTAAGAACTTTAAATTTCTCAGCTGTATTGGTGTTTAGAACTATTGTTTTTTCAAATTTGCCATTGGCTTCAGGTTTATAAGTTCCATTTAAAAAAGCACTGTCACCCGGTGGAATAATGTTTTTAGCCAATGCAACATCCGTGCAGCCGCAACTGCTTGCGTATTTAAATATTTTAAGTGTATCCGTACCAACAGATTTTATCTTAAATTGAAAATTTACC
The DNA here is from genome assembly GCA_009918425.1 of Bacteroidota bacterium. Classification (GTDB taxonomy): domain Bacteria; phylum Bacteroidota; class Bacteroidia; order NS11-12g; family UBA955; genus RGEC01. Next base: position 71 of record RGEC01000203.1, on the reverse strand, counting down.
GGCTCACTTACTAATTTCATATCTATTTCATTCTGCACTATTTTTATTTCTGCCTTCTTTAATTTGTTTTG
>RGEC01000202.1 GCA_009918425.1 Bacteroidota bacterium | reverse complement strand
CGTGTATCCGGCAATGGGTCTAATTCATACAGGTTGCTGTTTACCACTCCGGTTGGTGCAATGTCTGCATACCATTTTTCACACAAGATGCGTGTTTCTTCTTCAGAAATTTGGCCCGCCACACACAATATAGCGTTGGCTGGGTGGTAGTGCTTTTTGTAAAACGCAGAAACATCATCAAGTACAGCGTTTTCAATATGAGCAATATCTTCACCAATTGTGGGCCAGCGATACGGGCTTTTTTGGTATAAAAGACTGCGTAAATGGTGCCAAAGCATACCAAAAGGCGCGTTGTGGCAACGCTGTTTAAACTCTTCCACCACCACACCCCGCTGAACTTCAAGTGTTTGTGGATTGATGTTTAGTTGAAACATTCGGTCGCTTTCCAACCAGAAAGCAGTTTCTGCGTTTTCGGCAGGCACTGTGATATAATAGTTGGTGTATTCGTTGTTGGTAAAGGCGTTGTTGCTTCCGCCTGCATTTTCTACCGCCTTGTCGTAGGACACCACGTTTTTGCTCCCGCCAAACATAAGGTGTTCAAACAGATGTGCAAAACCGGTTTTATCTGGTGATTCATCGCGGGCGCCCACATTGAAAAGGGTGTTTAAAACCACCACCGAACTGTCCGGATCATAATGATGGATTACCCGCAGGCCATTGGGCAAAACAAAACGCGAAAAAGAAATCACCGCACAAAGGTAACATACACCATTGGTTTCTGGGATGGTGTTTGACCTTACAGGCTAATGTTCTGAAGTGCTGACTGCCAAGCATCCGGCTTACGGGTGCCGATAAGCAAGGTTTTGTGTTTGCCCCAAAACAATTTTTTAGGTTCTTTGAATGTAATTAAAACCCCTTGTTTACCAGAAACAGAATAGGCAAGACCGTTTTTTCCTCTGCGAAGGCCCCAGCCACCGTATTCCCTGATGGGCTTGTATCTTACAACCTCCAAAGAGGCAATTTCATCAAACAAAAACACGGATGTTTTTCGGAGAAAAGGGATAAAACGCACTGAGACCCCGTTAGCGGTCAATGACGTTTCAAGGGTAACAAGCACCATAAGAGCTCCTGCCAATAGCGCTATGCCCAACCCTATGAAAGCCTCCGGGTCTTTTCCTGTTTCCGCAAAACGAAACACCACTGCAGCCGAGAGGATGGCGGGTAGAAAAACCAACAACAAAAACCATTTGCTGAAACGTTGTTTTTCGTGAAACAGTATGGGGGTGTTTTCTTCAATCACCACACAAAGATACATTACAATAAAAAACCCCGGCTATACCGGGGTTTCTACAAAACATCAAGAAAACATTAAAACGGAAGTTCTTCGCCCAGGTTTTCTTTTTTGTTTTTCTGATTAACCAAAAACACCCGCTGCACATCCACCACGGTTTGTTTTTTCTCAACCCCCTTTTTGTCGAGCCAGTTTCTCTCGGTGATTTTTCCTTCCACAAACAGGCGCTGGCCTTTACCTACATGGTTTTCAACAATACTTGCCTTGGGCCCCCAGAATACGAGCTTGTGCCAGGTAAGCGATCGGCTGTTTTGCCCGTCATTGCTTTGTTTGCGCTCGCCGGTTGTCAGGCTTAAGGTGGCTACTTTGCGTCCGTTTTTTAGGATGCGTACAGAGGGGGTGGAGCCAACATTGCCCCACAGGGTCACGGAATTAACTAAAGATGTCATAACGTATATATAATTTAATTTAGGTTTCAACTATTCTCTCGGTTGGTGATGCAAAGGTGGTTTCACATCAAAACAGCAGTCGGTTTTTTATTGTTTAATTGCGTTTGTAAGTGTTTGTTGTCGTATAAAACAACCAAACTGTGTATTTTTGTCTATAAATGAACCACCAAACCTGTCTTGAGTGTGGCGATAAATTGTTGGGTCGTTCCGATAAGAAATACTGTGGTGACGCCTGCAGAAACGCACACAACAACAAACTCAACGCCGATGCCAACAGCCTGGTAAGGAACACCAACAACATCCTTCGAAAAAACCGCCGTATTCTTGAATCTCTGCTTTTAGGTTACAGTGAAGGAAAGGCCAGAATTCCGCTGAAAAAACTCTCGGCGAAAGGATTTAATTTTGATTACATAACCAGCACGTATACTACAAAAACAGGCTCACAATACCGGTTTTGTTACGAATTTGGATATTTAAAACTTGAAGACGAAAATTATATGGTTGTGAAGCGAGATGCCGGCCATATGCCTTAAACAATGCGGGTACGGTTACGCAACATGGCAAATAAAACAACAGGATTTTGGGTCAACAACCACAAAACCGCCACCAACAAACCCAAACGCAGGCGGTATAACCGAAAGCGCTGAAACAACAAAACCGCTTTTACCCCAATTAATTTGTTGTTTTGATCCTTCTCTAAAGTTTTACTCGCCAAAAAAAGCCACTCACTTAAAATATGGTAGGACTCCGCCGATAAGCGTGTATTGCTGCGCAGAAAACACAACACCAAAGCCGTTTTGTCTTTAGGGGTAAAAGGGAAACAACGGGTCAGAAGCCGTTCCCTTTTTTTCTGTATAGCATAGCGAGATTCTTTTTCGTTTAAATCGTCGTCGGCAGGCAGAAAGTAACTTACCACGGGCTGTTGAATTACCGCAAAGCGTTTTCCTTGTTGTCGGCAACGCAAAAACAAATCATAATCTTCGGTATATTCATAGTCAGGATCAAAGAAAAGCGTTTCTTTCCCAAAAAAGTTGCGTGCCATAATACTGCTATGGATGAATGGGTTTCGGAAAAGCATTGCGGTTTCAAGATAGTCCCGACCCCCCGCCATTTTCACAAGCCCGGCATGCGATTCTTTGCCACCACTCATAACGTGGTTTCTGAGTTCCGCCCAGCCGCCCAAAACATCTATTTCGGGGTGTTTTTGAAAAAAATCATACTGTGCCTGTAGGCGTCCGGGAAGCATAATATCATCCGCATCAAGCCAGGCTATGTATGGCGCTGCTGTGTTTATTAGAAGGCTGTTTCTTGCGTGCACAATTCCCCTATTTCGGTCACCGGCAAAAACACGTAGTCGGGAATCTGAAATCCCGTTAAGCAGCACCCGCGTGTTGTCTGTGGACCCATCATCGTACACAAATACTTCAAAACCATCAAAATTCTGGTTCAACGAACTCCAAACAGCAGCCAGGATGCTTTTTTCGGCATTGTATGCAGGAATAAGGACGCTGATTTTTGGGTTCATGTCACGGCTCTCGCTTGAACAAAGGAAATGATTTTTTCCAGGTATTGTTTTTTTTCAGCCGGTTCAAACAGGGTGTTGTCAAAGTTTATTGCCGGCAGGGCTGTGGTTATGATGGAAACGACATCTTAAGGATTGTCACAAACACACCCTCCAGACAATCGAACCAGCTCCTCAAGGCCCCCGCCTGAACTGGCGATGACCGGAGTTCCCAGCAAAATACTTTCATGGGCAACGCGGCTCCACCCTTCTATGGTTTTGTTTAAAATTACCGTTGCCGCAGACCCCGCAACCTGTTTTAGGTAATCTCCATGTTTTTGAAAAACACTGACGGGTAAATCCGGACAAAAAACCGGTTCAGATGAGCTAAAGTAACACACGAAACCAAGCTCTTTAAGCAAATGATATAAGTGGTACATTTCATGCTCATAACGTATTACCGTTGTTTCCATAGTCAGACTCCATAATTGTATAAGGTTGGTTAGGATAA
>RGEC01000201.1 GCA_009918425.1 Bacteroidota bacterium | reverse complement strand
TTAACTCTGCTTCAGCAGCATCAAGTAGCGCAGAAAACAGATTGCCATGATGGTAAGCGCGCTCTTCGGTGGGCACCTGATTTGTCTTCATCAGCGCGATCATTACCCGAAATTATGACACTGTCAAGATCAATATCGAGAGCCGTGGGCAATTATCGGCTAAGCCTAGATTATGCAAACAAGGCCGCGACCGCAGCTGCCACCTCGTCACTCGCCGGCAGTTGTTGAATCAGGCTGTGCGATCCTGGCCTGAAGCTATGCTGCGAACCGCCTAGGGATTGCAGTAGTCGCAGCGCGACGGGTCGGCAGTTTTATCGGCAGACTCGCGCCGCTCATCTGAATGATTACATGTATCGCAACGCCAAACGAAAGCCAATGGCAATCGCGTCGCCGCACCGCATAACCCGCACGGCAGCCCCGTAATACGTTCTTTCACCCAATAACCTGGCGTCTCACAGCTAGGGCAAGTTGAAGAGATTTTATTGATCAGATCCTCTGCCGCTTGCACAATCATTTGTTGACGTGACGGGTTGCGGTGAGCTCGCTGATCAACTTCGGCAAACACGCGACCGTTAACAGACCGCGAGAGCAATGTAGTGAACTTGACCAGCAAGGCAGGCCAATCATCAAACTCTTTGTGAATATCGGGGTGATCTTCGCGATCAGGCCGAAGCACTACGCCATGGGATGGAAATTCGACATCAGAAACAAATTGGCGTAGCTCGTGTTCATTGCTGACAAACCGCTGTAATCCGCCGGCAGGACCCTGCGCCATGCCAACAATTTCTATGCCCCTGGTGGCGTCACACCATACAATCAACTCGGTATTCCACGGCATGATGCCGCCCACCGGATCTGCGCCAAACGTGCCCTCACTGCCGAGGCCAAGCGGCAGGCCGCTGAGCTCGATAGCTTTATGCGCCTTGAACCGCGCCGCCGCTAACTGTGTACCTGGTCTGGGAATGTCGCGGGTGAACGTACCCAGCTGATCAGTATCGAACCCGGTTGCACGATGAATCGTGCAACCGACTTTTTCCGAAAACAGCGGGCCGAGTAGCAACTCTTTACCATGTTGAGTGAGGAAAGCTACGTCTCGTCCGCTGTATGTCATTTAAGTACCCAACACATGCTGAGCCACCGATGTATATAACGGTATACCAATCAGAATATTGAAAGGAAACGTAATACCCAAGCTAAGTCCGAAGTACAACGCTGGATTTGCTTCAGGTATTGCGTAGCGCAGCACTGCGGGTACCACGATGTAGGAGGCACTCGCAGACAGTACCATCAGTAATGCGGTATCAGCTGCACTCATACCCAGTAAGTAGGCCAAACCGAGCGCAATACCTGCATGCACCACCGGTCCGATACTGGCATAAGCTACCAGCGAAGGCGAAGCATTTTGTGCATCTTTGAAATTACGCGCCACCATTAAACCCATATCCAGCAGGAAGAATGCCAACATTCCCTTAAATAAATCGCCAGAAAAAGGCTGCATTACTGCTTTTCCAGCGTCGCCGCTGATAAATCCGACAGCCATCGCACCTAACAGCAAAAGATGTGCACCGTCTGTAAATGATTCATGCAGAATCTTTTTGATCGATAAATCACTATTCCCGCCTACGCCAGCAACAACAGCAGTACCACCACCTGATACCGCGACAGCGGCCTTGGATTGGCGTAAGGTATTTGCAAGCAACACCGCCATGATAATGGCCGGTGACTCCATTAGCACCATCGCAACTGCCATGTGACCACCAAACTTCAAGCCGCTGCTCTCAAGGAATTGCATTGCGGTGACAAACGTCACCGCGCTAACTGAACCGTAGGAAGCTGCAATCGCTGCCGCATCAAGCTTGGCAACACGATTTTTAAGAAATGTATAACCAATCGCCGGCACGATGAAAGCCATACAAATAGCCGCGGTAAGGCTGACCATCACCTCAATACCAAAACCGGATTTGGCTAGAGCGAATCCACCCTTCAGGCCGAGCGCCATTAGCAGGTAAAGCGACAAAAACTTTGAAATAGGTTGCGGAATTTCGAGGTTGGAACGCGCGGCGCCTGCCAAAACGCCAAAAACAAAAAACAAAATCGCGGGGTCGAGTAAATTTTGCATGGGAATCTCCTTTCGCGGCGCATTGTGCGAGCTGGAAAAATATCAGTCAAATCGATATTTTTCCCACCAAACATAGATTTAATCTTATGATCGTGCTGCGCCCACTCCCTGCCCATCGCTAACAACACGAACGAATTGCGGACATCGCGCCATGAAATTAACGAAATAACGGCCAGCGCCCCAATCGATTCAAAAAATACTCAAAGCCCTAGAAATAAAGACACGCGCCTAGACCTTTCCATAGGTAATAATCTATGGTCACTAATCGAAAAAATGATTTTTCTTTATACATTGATTGAACTACGATCCGTTTCGTAGTGGGTAACACGCGAAAAGAGTGATTCAAATTTCGGGCAATTTCCCCAAGCGCATAAACAGATAAATTTTGTAAGGGCCTCAGATTATGGAAAATCTAGTTCACCAGCATAGAAGCATGCACTGGAACCCCCTTATTCAAGAGATTCAAGCTAAAGACAATCTGATCTCTGAGCTGCAGCAGACTTTGGCCGAAAATCAGCAGCGGCTAGAAGAGCTATCGCTCGCGCTACAGACGCTGCTGGCAGCTGAGGGCGCGCACCCGACGTCACTGGAGCAGTAAGCGCGCAAATCAAGCGGCTTTGATTGAACGCTTGGCACTATTCCATTAGGACCATATAAGTTATCGCAAATATAATCTTCTGATTAACACCAGAAAACTTGCACTGGATCAATAAATCTTTCATTACGCAGTACTAAGCTGAGACTGCCATTAATAGCTGGCGGGTTTCACAAAGCGCAGCGCGAAGCTCTTTATTACTAATCACGATTCCCGTCTTGTAGTTTCCTGAATAGGACATCCTACGACGGAACTGCGGATCGGTGAATGGGCTGCGCGATGAGCAGGCGTACATGAAAACAGACTTAAAAAGGCGAGCAGAACTGCTGAAATCAGAGCACTACAACCCCAAGGCACTGATTGATCATGTCAAGAAGAATCTCGGGGTGAAGCGAGACTATGAATTAGTACGTATTATTGGCTTTAATGCTTCTGTTATTTCCAAAGTCAGGCATAAGCGCAAACTGCTCAGTGCCGAATTATTGCTGGCCTTGCATGACGCTACCGGCATTCCTATCAAAGAAATGAAACAGATCATAGGTGCTGGCGATGCCACTAGCCCAAAACCAAGCCTGCAAAAAATCGAAAGCAAGCGTAGACTCTAAATACAATTAAACAGTGAACCTTGCATGTCGACATATTGGGACCTATGGAAACTTTGTTCGACAAATACGGTGGCGCTCCATTTGTAACGCTGGTTGTGCGAGATTTTGCGACCAAATTTTCCAGACATCCCAATTTACGACGCTACTTCACAGGTAAAACTAAAGAAATTTTTTTGATTCATCACACTACCTTCGTCGTTATGGCGCTTGGGAAAACGCCCGAACAATGGTTGGGAAAAAGTATGAAAACGCTTCATTCCGGCTTAGGCATCACCAGTACCGCCTATGAGCTCAGTACAGAGATCATGCTGACTGTACTCCGCGATCACGACGTGAGTGAAGCAGACCTCAATGAGGTCGGTAAATACCTGAAAAAGAGCAAGACACAAATCGTAGAAAA
>RGEC01000021.1 GCA_009918425.1 Bacteroidota bacterium | reverse complement strand
ATTTCATATTCACCATAGGCACCTTGAGTTCCTCCAATAAGTTCATTGAAATAAATATATTGTAGTGGATGGTTTTTAAAGGAATGTATAGCAGGAGGTATACAACCTGCCAATATGGCTCCTGGTATTAACCACTTTGCAAACGCTACTTTTTTTGAAAGCCATTGGCAAAGTATGGCAAAGCCGGCGGTAGCAGATACAACAAGGCAGGGTACCACAAACATAATTTGCCGCATTCCTCCGTAAACATTGGATTTCTGATACCAGATATAAAAAACCGGAAAGGCTGCGGCAAAAAATACAATCATCAGGGCGTGGCTATAGTTTTTGCGGTTAAAAAGACCAAAAATAAAATATAACAGTAAGCCAATCAATGTAATTACCGGTGTGGTGATTAGCAAAAATTTGGTAAGGTAGTAGGGAGGTAGCATGCCACTGTCGGTCATGGTGCCTTCAAACAATTGTCTCAGGGTTACAGGGAATTTTGTAAAGGCATCCAGAGCCTTGATAGGATTGGAAAAAGGATCATCAAGACCATAGGGCCACACCATAATTCCTATTATGAAAGAGAGCACACCTATTAAAACGAAAGAGAACATGTAAGGAAGAATACCTTTCCAACGGAATTTTATGAAGTTTGAAAATCCCAGGTCCTCAATGTATCTGAGTCCGGCAAACAATGCAATGGTAGGTATAAGCACAAGTCCACCAATACGAATACTAATGGCAAGTCCGGTGCCCAGAATAATTCCAACTGCCTGCCCTATTCGGCCGCCGTTTTTTCCGTAATAGAGCATCGCATAATACAATCCAATGATATAGCCTGCTGCAAAAGGTATGTCTTTGGGATTATTCAGAGAGTCGCCTAGCAATCTGGGTGTGAAAAACAGCAATATTAAACCTAGGCATGCCCACAGCCAGCTTTTTGTTAGGTAACGAACCATCAGTGCGCCAAAAAAGATGCAGAAAAACCCCATCACGGCATTCCAGAAATGTCTTAACTGAAAAATTTCGTCGGTTCCGGTAATTCTTACCAGCATGGCGGTGAAAGTATCGAAGCTACTGCCGTAATTCTCCATATGGAGGTCGCTTTTATCAAATAGTGCCGCATCCTTACCTTCTGTAAAATAAGGAATAATAGCAGTATCGGCCCAGTTATACTGTATGAATTCATCACCGCTTATTCCTGCGTCTTTGCTCAATGATGTAATGGTAATCAATACCAACAATGACAAAGCCGTGAACAAATGTCTTGCCGGATTATTGCTAAAATTAAGCGGATTTAGATATTGTAAGGAAGCCGTTAAACGTGTTTTCCAAGTAATGGGTTTCTCGGTTTTATCCAATCCGGTTCCGTGTATGAAATTCCAATCGCGTGCAACCTTGCGTAAAGCAAATAGAAACCCATACTTAGCGTCTATATCTACACCGGAATTGCATATGGCTGTTAATGTTTCCTTTTTAACGCAAACACATGGGGTCTGCATTTCCTGTTCGCGTATACCTGATGTCCAGGATGTAAGGTTATTTTTTAGTTTGGAAGGAATGGATACATGAACATCACACGCTGCTTTTGTTTCATTTAGTGCCTTAACAAATTCGTTAATACCGGGAGCATTTACAGGTGTAAAAGCAATAATTATTGAATCATTATCGGTTTTTTCCGATAATAAATTTTTTACTCTTTCGGTAAAAGACAGGGGCTGATTTTCTCCGGCATGTTTGCCGTAATAGGCAATAGCGGGAAAGGATGCTTGTGGGATATGCGGTGCCGGATTCTGAACTTTTTTATTCATGTGGTAGGCAAAAATAACAAATCCACTGTTGCTTTGGCAGACAATGGGCCCAAAAATCAAATTTTATAAAACCTTTTGATTTTGAAAAGCTCTAGCGGGACTTTTATAAAATCTGAGGTTTTAAGCTTGGACCCACCAATTTCATTCCATGTAAGAAGAGGTACTTCAAGAGCAATATTATAAGTTTTCTCTTTGCCGTACTTTTTGATCAGACGTGCCAAAATTTCCACATCAAAAAACCATTTAGATATGAAAGGCTTTTCTAACAGGGTGTCTATTTCTTTACTAGCAATGAGTTTGGCGCCGCATTGGGTATCGTAAACGCGTAAGCCCAGTATGTAACTGGTGAGGGTTGAGAAAATACGGCCCAAGTAATGCCTTTTTAGCTTTCGGCGGATCTGGCTTCCCAATCTGGAAATTCTGCTGCCCATAACAATGGAATGGGATAAATGTCCACCTGAATAGGCCACAAAATGATTTATTTCCTCGAGAGGCGTTGAAAAATCTGCATCCCAGTATCCAATATAGTCAAACTTACCGGTTTGATGGGCTTGTAGCATTCCTTGTCTTACAGCTTCTGCTTTTCCTGAATTTTTGGACAGATTTACACATTGAAACTGAGTTTCAAATTCATTTTGAAGCGCTTGCAGTATGGATAGTGTTGCATCCCGGCTTCCATCATTTACTCCATAAAATGAAATTTCAGGGTGCGTTTGCATAAATTCCCTCAAGACCTTTATGTTAAGCCTCTTCTCTTCGTTGTAACAGGGGATTATTATGCAGATTTTTTGCAAAGTATGTAATTACTTAATCCTGGGAGTTTAATGCCGAATAACCTAACAAAGCGACTGATGTTGTAATCAATCATCAACACCGATTTTACGAGACCGGTTAACAATCTTCCTCCGTTCCAGGCACCTACACCCGTTGCATCGGTTTTTCTGCCCATAAGCTTTTCCTTACACCATACAACGATTCTGGCCATATATAAGGAAAGAAAGAAATAGCCTATTTTTTGTTTTTTGTATCCTGCAAGTGCAAGATTGTTTTGCAACAGTTTGTTTGTATATCTTCGGTAATGATAAAGAAACACATCATGAGCACTGAATAGCCATTGGTAGGCCGGGACGGTTATAATAAATTGTGTTTCATTATCAATACATCCAAAATCACCAAGCCATTTCATGAAACTTATATCATCTTCTATGTGCTCTATAACGTCAAGCAAAAGGACTGCTCCGGCTTTCTTGTCTCCCAAAAAGGTCTGAGCATCATCCATGGTTTTATAAACGCTGATGGAAGTTCCTTTGTATTTTTCTTTGAAATGAAGTAAGTCTTCTTCTGTAAAAAGAATATCTACTGCCACTACTTGAATACTGGGATATTTACGGCATAATTGTTCAATAAACCATGTATCACCGCAACCAACATCCAGCAAATACCCGCCGCTGTGATTGAGTTGCTCGAGTAAGTTGCCGGACAATTTACAAACTATCTCGAAGCGTGCCAATTCCCAGGGATGCCGCAGCGCGCTGCTGTTTAATTTTGCTTCAACCAAATCCATTGCAACGCAAAACTAACGCAAACCAACTAACGGGCAAGGGGGTGAGTGTTTAAATTACCGGAATTTGATCAAGGTAGATCCATTTGATTATTTCTGCTCTGTCTTTTTAAATAGTTTGTCATACCTTTGCAACCGCGTTGCCCGGGTGGCGGAATAGGTAGACGCGCAGGACTTAAAATCCTGTTGTCAGTAATGGCAGTACGGGTTCGATTCCCGTCCCGGGCACATTAAAAGCCATGTTCACATGGCTTTTTTATTTTAAGGGCAGTCTTTTCCTTAAATTAACAATTATTGCAGCCCGCTGATAGATTGCAATGAACACACAAGTTAACTTTGCATCATGTTATTTAGGATTTTACTTCTGTTTATCATAGGATTGACCTCTTTTTCTTGCAAAAAGTCTATACCGGGACGGTATATATCGGAGACAGACACTGCTTTCAGTAAGGATATAAGGGATGTATCAGCCAAAATAAACAAAGATCCTTTTAATGCCGATTTGTATTACAAGCGTGGTAATGCTTTCTATTATCAAAAACTCCTTAATGATGCCATCTTGGACTTTGAGACAGCTGTAAATCTCGACAGCAATAACGCAGTGTATCATTTTAAGCTCGGAGAGACTTGTCTTTTGCAGGATTCTGCCAACCCCATTAAAACCTTGCATCATCTGCAAAAAGCTACGGCCTTAAAAAAAGATTTTTTCGAAGCCGAATTTTCCCTGGCAAAACTGTATTTGTACCGTCAGATGTATGACAAAGCCATAATCGCTTTTGAAAAACTCGAAAAGCAGCCGGAGTATGCCGATAATGCCATATTCTTTAAGGGTATGGGATATAAAGAGCAAAAAGACACATTACGCGCTATGCAGCATTTTGAAAAAGTGCTGCAGTTGAATCCTCAGCACTACCATGCTGTTATGCAAATTGCATCCTTATATGCAGGCAGGGCAGATGATCTGGCATTACAGTATTACGACAGGGCGCTGGCTATCAATGAGGCATCTGATGAAGCATGCTATGGAAAAGGCTATTTTTATCAGCATTTGGGTGATTATGAAAAGGCTTTGGCTATGTATGACAAAGCACGCTTGATAAATTCAGCGCACAAACTTGCACTCTACAATTCGGCATTTATTTCACTGGCAAGAAAGCAGTATGAAAAATGTCGCGATTTATGCAATACCTTCATACAAATGGATGAAAACAATGCAAATGCGTATGCAATGCGGGGTGCAGCCTATGAAAAAATGGGCAATAAAAAAGCGGCGCTGCAGGATTACAACGCCGCCCTAGGATTAGATCCAAAGAATCGGCCCGCCTTAACCGGCAAACAAATTCTTACGGGAAATTAATTAAGGTCTGGTAAGAATCACTTTCTGGAAGTGCTGCTCTGTTCCATTTACTATACGCCAGAAAATGAGTTGTGTGTTGCTCTTGTAAACAAGCTCCCATTCATTGCCATCAAAAAAAGTTACCAAAGTAGAGTTGTCTGAAGGCATTGTATAATCCACTTCATAGTCGGTGGGATAACATTTATTGCCATTCTCTTTCACCAGGTATTTGGTATTGCTGAAAAAGCTGTAAACATCATCTTTCATGCAGGGATCCATCTCGTCAGTCCATTTGGTGTCGTTTTCGGCACTGTCTGCCCATGCACTGAATTTCCAGTCCTGCATCATCAGGATTTGTCTCACGGTTTTTCCCGCGATGTCTGGATAGTTGGGGCCATCTGATTTCTTTTTACATGCAATAGCAAAAACGATAAGGCCTACAGAAAGAAGGAAGATTGTTTTTTTCATGTTTAATTTTTAATTGTCGATTGCGAATATACGAAATTTTCTAAGCACCCCTCAAATCATTGATGACTTCTGCGGCCATTCTTAGCCCAAAAAGGGCAGGCATGAAAGAAATAGTGCCATAAAATGACTTTTTGAAGTTTGAGCCATCGGTCAGTTTCAGGCTGTTTTTATACAGAGGACCATAATTGTAAACCACTTTAAATCCGCGGTAAATACCCTGCCGGTGTAATCTTTTTCTTACCAGCCTGGCAAAAGGGCAATTATACGATTCGCTCACGTCACCTACTGTTACCGCAGAAGCATCTGTTTTTCCGCCCGCACCCATACTGCTTATGAAGCGCTGTTTGTTTTCCACGCAACTGCGAATAAGATAAACTTTTGGAGAAATACTGTCAATGCAGTCCATCACATAATCATAGCGGTTTTCATTGATCATGGTACTGGTGTCTTCCGGACGCTGAAAAGTATCAACTATGGTTAAATTAAGCTGTGGGTTAATATCCTTCATGCGTTGTGCCATGATTGCAGCTTTGGATTGCCCTATAGTGCTGCTGAGTGCCGGCAATTGTCTGTTTTTATTGGTATTGTCCACAACATCTCCATCAACAATAGTGATGCTTCCTATGCCCGCCCTGCAAATAAATTCAGCCGCATAACTGCCTACTCCTCCAAGCCCTACAATCAATACGTGCTTACCATTTAGACGCTTTAGTTGCTCTTCCCCAATAAGCAGCTGTGTTCTTTCCAGCCAAGACAAATCAATCATGAGGCAAATTTAACAAGCAAAAACACTATATTTGAAATATGGGATCAAGAACCAATAAAGGATTAGCTCTCTTTTTGACTGCAACCCTTATATTGATTTGTCTTACACTTGTTTTATTTCGAGGCTTTTGGTGGCGAAGTCTGGCAGATGGACCAATTGGTGAATATTTCGGAAAACAGGCTGTTATCGATAATTATGGCGCAGAGTTTAAAAGACTGGGCAAGGAGTTTGACATAGCGCCTGAATATTTGGCTGCTTTGTGCATGCTGGAATCCGGGGGGCGCAAACCGGCGGGCTCTCGATATGAAAAGCATATATATGCCCGTCTTAGGCTGGTGAAAATGGGTTTGAAAAGCAAATATGAGCATGTCAGTTCTGCCGATCTAACGGATGCAGGTGATGAAGCTCTTCAAAATCTGGCCACCAGCTGGGGTCCTTTTCAGCTTATGGGTTATAAATGCCTGATTTATGATATAAAAGTCAAAGATTTACGGAATGAAAACGGAACCTACTGGGGCGTAAAATGGATTCACGAAGCTTATGGGAAATTTTTGAAAAAAGGTGATTACAAAAACGCATTTCATCTGCACAACACAGGCAGAACTTTCCCGGCCAACGATATCAGTAAAACCCATGATCCCACTTATGTATCGAGAGGGTTGGAGCTGATGGCATACTTCAAGGGTAAATTGTAATTGCGAGGTAAAATGATCGGTTTAAAGCAAAAAGCCACAATATTTACCCGAAATTTGCCTTTATGCTTAAAAAAATAAGCTTACTGTTTGGTGTAGTGTCTTTTTGCCTTACTGTATCTGCGCAGCATGAGGTTGTAAGACCTGAAAATAATAGCCTTTCGCCCTTGGCCTCACTGTTTTTGGAAGAAGGCCCGGGTAAACTTTTTCCGCCAGACAAAGATGGCAAACACTGGATTACCATTCAATGGAAAAACCCCGATTGTATTATCTCCAATACCGGAAGTATTTATTTAAATATACAGTTTATACGTATTGATTATAAAGATTTTAAAAATTTAATAAATAACCCTTGCATAGCTTATTGCGATGTTGCAGGCAGATTGAATTCGCCAAGGCTATTAAATGATACGGCAAGGGTTCACAGCAGGGTAAATCAGGTACATGATGGCTTGAACAATGGATTACCGGCAGCTTTTAAGGGTAAAAATGTAATCGTGGGTATTGTGGATGTAGGTTTTCAGACCAACCATCCTACCTTTTACAATGCCGATGGTACTGTTTACAGGGTTAAAAAATTCTGGCATCAAAGCAATGGCAGCGGTTTGGCACCTGCAGGTTTTACTTATGGAACAGAATATGTATTGCCATCCGCCATACAAACGGCAAAAGACGATGATGGTACGCATGGAACGCATGTAGCCGGCATTTCCTCGGGGTCCGGTTTCACCACACCCCAGCAAAAGTTTCGTGGGATGGCGCCTGAATCTGACATGGTATTTGTTACCATAAAATACAGTAACGATACCCTTCAGGGCAGTGCATTGGGCGACTACCTGGTAGCCAATCCTACGATTATTGATGCGTACAAGTATATTTTTGATTACGCAGCAGCTCAGAAAAAACCGGCGGTGACCAACCTGAGCTGGGGTATGCATACCGGACCTCATGATGGTACTTCTATTTTTGATAAAGCCGTTGAAACCCTCTCGGGCAGAGGTAAAATAATTGTTGGTGCCAACGGAAATGATGCAGGCAATCAGATGCATGTAACTACAACATTAAAGGGCGATACAGCCTATACATTTGTGGTTGACAGAAACCGCAAAGATTACCGCGAGGAGAGCGTTTATTGTGATTTCTGGGGTGCACAGGGTGAAGATCTGGGCCTAAATATTTCCTTGTTTGATACACTTGGAAATGTATTAATTGAAGAACCTTTTGTGTATGCATCAGGAGCTTCTGTGGTAAAGCGTAAGGTGATTAAAGGTTCAGATACCTTAACATATGTCTTTTCTTGTCAGAAAAGCTATGTAAACAATCAAAAACCCAATATTCTGGCCATGGTAACATCTTCCAACTCGGCCAAATGCAGGATCAGGATAGGTGTTACAGCCAAAGGAACTATTCATGGATGGAATAGCGGTCAAGTCTACAGATGGACCAGCGGTTCGTTTCTGGATAAAGTAAGAGGAAATGATTATACAGGTAAATATCTGGCAGGATCTGCAGTTGGGAGTATGGGTGAAAATGGTGGTACCGGCAAACAAACGCTGTCTGTAGGATCCTATGTAAATCGCAACAACTGGATTGATTTTTCGGGTGTTTACCGTGCTCAAAGCTGGCTGAAAGTGGGTGAAATATCAGGTTTTAGCAGTCGTGGACCAACTTCAGATGGCAGGATGAAGCCCGACATAGGTGCTCCCGGGCAGCTGGTGGCTTCTGCAGTAAACAACAAACAATTTGCCGGATGGATGGGGGAACAGACGCTTTATCAAAGTCAGTTTAATGGTGAAACCCAGTACTGGACTATGTTCAGCGGAACCAGTATGGCAGCACCGCATGCGGCCGGAATTGTGGCACTGATGCTTGAGGCCAATCCAAACCTTAACCTGAATGAGGTGCGCCAGATACTTCGAGCAACTGCCATTAGGGATGATTTAACCGGGAATGACAGCAACAACAATTTTGGCTTTGGCCGCATAAATGCTTTTGATGCTGTAAAAATGGCCTTAAATATGAATAATACACAGCATTATAGCGCTTCGGGTATTAAATTTTTACTATATCCGAACCCAGCCTACAGTGTAATTAATATCAAAGGGTTGAATCCTGTATTGCATCATCTACAACTGCAGCTTACGGATATGCAGGGTAGGAGTGTAATGAAAATTTCTTCTGATCCTGCAGGCGGAGGAAGTTTTCAAGCAGATATTTCCGGGCTACATGATGGGGTTTACATGTATACCATCCAATGTGGAAGTCAAATGCAACACGGAAAACTTACTCTGAAGCGTCCATAGCCCCGGAAATATAGTCAAGGTAGGATTTAATATGCCTGTCTTTTTTGGAGGGATATATATCCTCGATACTCACCATAATGCCGGTTTCTTCAACATCGCCAAAGTGATGGTTGACAGCGGTACCAAAGGTGCGCATGCTTGGACTCAGATTCATGTATGAGTTAAACAAGGGCGGTATATTTTCCCCCAGTTCTCTGACTTTCTGATTTAAAAGCCGATGTCCATCTTTGTATTCAAGGCCGGATATTTCTGCGAGAAATACATTACAGTCTGTTTCGGATATTACCGGATTTGGTACATTTACCAGGTTCTCTTTATCGGGAAAATAATGGTGCATGAAACACAATATTAAATCCCTTGCGGTTCGGTTGAAATGGGTATACATAGTAACCTTGCCGAAAAAATAACGAATGTGGGGATAGATCACCACCAATGCACCAAGGCCATCCCATAAGTTGTCAAGCGAAAACAAACCTTTACGGTTTTCTGAGCTGGGCTGGTACTGAGGCTGAACAAAACTTCTGCCCAGTTCAATGGTATAGGGAAAATAAAGGTTTTTTAACGTATCACTGAATTCAAATATCTCAGTGGTGCTTAGGTGAAAAGTGCCGTTTTCTCTGCGCGCATCCTCGCAAATCTGAAATCGGTATCCTCCAACAATTTCATTGTCCTCCGGGTTCCAAACTATAAGCTGTTTGTAGGGTTTGTCGCCTTCATCATACTCATCTATGTCTGTGGGCTTACCACTTCCACCGCCTGCTTCACGGAAACTCCATTCTCTTAGGCGCCCAACCTCTCTCATTAGGGCCGGTTTTTCATTTCCGTCGAAAATGTAAATGTGATTGCCAATGTTGTTGGTTGGCCTAACGAAAATGTCCGCTGTCAGTTCTTTCAGCAGGTTTTCTTCGGGCTCTTTATCAATCATTGGCAGCATCATGTTTGCAAGTTTAAGAAAGAATAACCAAAAGGCTATGAATTTTTGGCAATAAAGGTTTCAAAATCGGTTGGGTTGTGCCTAAGCGTGTAAACGTAATCTTTAAGCAATTGTGCCCACTGGTGCTGAGAGTAACGGTCGTCAAATACTTTGTAGGATATGGGGCTGCCAAAACGAACATGAATCTTTTTATCTTTTTGCTTAAACATTTCATCGGCCAGATAAAACATTTCCAGGTTAGCCTTCAGCCCAAGACGTTTTCTAAAATTGGCAAGACCGTAAAACCAATTGGAATTTTGTCCGGTTATGTGCGTGGGAATTATGGGTTTTTGGTATTTAATGGCCCTGCTGATGAAAGCTTTATTCCATTCAAGATCCTTCACAATCCCTTTGTTGCGTCTTGAGCATAATCCTGCAGGGAAAATCAGAACAAGTCGGTCGGAGGCATATAACTCTTCTATTTTCTTTAATTGTTCTCGCCCTTTAGCCCCAGTTTTGTTAACTCCGATAAAGACATCATTGAACTGTGGGAGATTGAGCAAAATGTCGTTAACAATAAAACCAATATCCTGTCTTGCTCTTGCTGCCTGGCAAAGCATGATCATGCCATCCATTCCGCCCAGCGGGTGATTGGCCGCAACAATTGCACCTCCCTCGGTCGGCAGGTTGTTATGACCATCGCTGTCATGCTTCACGCCAAATGCCTCTAGAATATTACAGGCAAAAGCTACACCGGTATTGGACTTTTCTTCACGTAAAAAACTATTTATCTCCGTTTCATGCAGTGTTTTTCTAATCCATCTGAAAACAAAACCGGGTATTAGCCTTGCAAGACGTGGGTTTTTGTCCCTAAAAATCTTTTCTACATCTATTTGCACCGGCTTGCTCATATGTATGCAATGATAGTCAATCGCGAATGATATTACCAGTAAAGTGGATGAAATCCCCATTGTCTTTTGCCATTGTATTCTATCGCAGGCAGTGGCAATCTTATTTTATCGGTAATATGTGCTATAATTCTTACTGCTTTTTTAGGGTGGTTTTTCAGATAACCCAATGAAATGCTGGGTCCGATATAGTATTGTCTGTAACGCGTTATAAAACTGTAATCCTGGATATTGCCATCTGACCCCTTCCACACATTATCATCGCCGCCCAGCATGCCTTCTGCGCCATATCCCACATTAATCCCAAGCCAGCGGGGCCAAAAACGCGGTCTTGCTTTCATTCTTTCCGGATTCAGGTCAATCCAGTAGGTTTGACCGTTGTAGTCTTTTAACATTCTTTCAGCAACATTGCTTCCCAGCATGTTCGGACGCAATTGTGCATAGTTAGACTTGTGAAATGTTACGCGAATGGGAATTCTTGGTTTACCCCAAAACCAGTTTTGCAGTCCTGCTGTCAGTGTGCCTGCTATATTGGCTAGCATGTCGCCACTGCTGGCTCCCCAGGCATTGCTTTTTCCGTCAAAATATTCAATTGGCATTTGGAAGGCAAGGCTATAGGCGGCCCCCAGCAAGGCACTCTTTTTTCTGCTGTATCCGGAATAGCGAAATGCAGCCGATGCTGCAGTGGCTGAAAAATAAGCACCAAAGACATGTCCGGCTTTGTCCATTTGCTTCCAGTTTCGATTGTCGTTTATCCAGTGAAACGGACTTTGAGGCTCATTTTTGTACCATGTGTGATACAATGCTATATGCGTTCCCACTGTGGCCGTACTCATTGCCAGCCAAGTTCTTTGTTGGCGTTTTTGAAGTTGAGAAGAAGTGTCTTGTGTATGTAAAC
This sequence comes from Bacteroidota bacterium, assembly GCA_009918425.1. Taxonomy (GTDB): domain Bacteria; phylum Bacteroidota; class Bacteroidia; order NS11-12g; family UBA955; genus RGEC01. Next base: position 5,284 of record RGEC01000021.1, on the reverse strand, counting down.
TATTTATTGATATAAATACCAATAATAAATTGTAAAATATATAGTTACAACTTTTATTCAATCAATTTAAGATAGCATTTTTCACTGCATCCAGAATTGAAAAAGCAGCGGCTGAATTCACAGATTCCGCATATACCCTCAGCACCGGTTCTGTGCCGCTTGGGCGTATCATTACCCAGCCTGCATCTCCAAGACGGAACTTGAAACCATCGGTGTCTTCAATTGATTGCACGATGTAGCTTCCAAATGTAGCATAATCACCCGCCTTGCACTGATTCACAATGTTGTCTTTGGTTTCAGGATCCAGGTGCAGGTCGTATCGCTCAACGGCAAATGAACCGATGGTGCTGTATATATCTGCAATCAACGCCGAAATTGTTTTGCCTGTTTTGGCCATATACTCCAGCAGTACCAGCCCCATCCATATTCCGTCCCTTTCGGGTATGTGTCCTTTTATGGCAATACCACCGCTCTCTTCAGCGCCGATAAGTACGTCGTCGGTTACCATATACTCGCAAATGTATTTGAACCCAATTTTGGTGGTAATGCTTTGCAGACCTTTTAGCTTACAGAGTTGTTCAACCTTGTCGCTTACACTAAAACTCTTCACAACTTTACCGGTAAATCCTTTGTATTCAGTTAAATAATTGATTAACAGCAATATCAAATGATGGCTATCTACAAACCTGCCTTTTTCATCAAAAAAACCAATTCTATCGGCATCACCGTCGGTGGCCAGGCCACAAATGAATCTCTCGTTTTGATCAATCATTTCTGATATTTCAGGTAGATTTTTCAAAATCGGCTCGGGAGCGCGGCCTTCAAATCCGGGGTTGTGGGTTGCATGAAGTAAAGCTGCGTCTGGCAGCAATTTCTTGATGACGTTTTGTCCGGCACCATACATGGCATCATACACCAATCCTGAAGATATCGATTGCAAGGCATTCATGTCAAAGTGACTGCGCACATGGTCAAGATACATGGTTTCCAGGTCAGCCCAGCGTATTTCTCCCATTTTCTCATAATGCTTCAATGGAAGTGCAGGAGATATTTCCCTGTCAAGAATGTAGCTTTCTACTTCATCAATAACAGACTGCGTGGCCGGTCCGCCATATCCGGCTTTGATTTTAAAACCATTGTAGGTGGGAGGGTTGTGGCTGGCTGTAATGATAATACCTGCATTGGCGTTGAGATGCTTGGCGCCGAGGCTTACCATAGGTGTGCTTACAATGCCTTTGGCCAAATGAACGGTTACTCCCTGAGAGGCCAGTATGCGTGCTGTTTCTTCAGCAAACATTTCACCACCAAAACGACAATCGTGGCCAACAACACAAACGGGCTTGTCAGATTGTTTCTGAAGCCATTTGGCCGTGGCCATAGATACTTTGCGAACATTGGCAGTAGTGAATTGGTCGGCAATGATTTCGCGCCATCCATCGGTTCCAAATTTGATTTTATACATACTTTATTGTCGAGGAATTAATAGAATTGAACATATCTGCTTACCTGTGACCAATTGTAAACATTCAGTGCTTTCAGGTATTTGTGGGAGTCCCATTCAGGGATCAGTGTGCTGTTTATACGGGTTAATACCAGATCGTAGGATTTTTCCTGTATCAAGTCCTCCATCGTTTTAAAACGATAAAGCAAGTTCCATTGATATACTACGTCAGCGCTTACCGTGTTTAGGGGTTTGTTGTTTATGTAAATCACTATGTCTTTAACCTCATAAAAAATTCCTTTTTCGGTATGTTTCCATTCTTCGTGAAATTCAATACCTGTAAGCAAAACATCGGTTTTTAGTGTTTTATAGTCATAATATTTGTCGGCACCCATATTGAACAATATATCCTTATTGTCATTGAGAAACCGTTGCATATTGTTCATAATCATATTACCCGGATCGTCTGCATCTTCCGTGTGGGCTATAATTTTATAATAAACACTCTTTGTCTGTGGAATAGAAAACAACCCTTCAATTTCACGCTTTGCATAAAAGGCTTTATCTCTGATGCGAATTGCGTTTTCCGGCTTTTGGGTAAACTTTTGGCTGCCAAACTGAACAACATTAAAATTGTAATTTCGGCTGTAAAGCGCATCGGTTAGTTTGATTTCGGAGGGGCCGTTTACATTACATTCCAGAATAATGGAGGACAGTGTATTCCAGCTCTCTTTCAGGTCTATGTACCCATAACTGACTTTTCCTTTACTACCATCATTAATAAAAGAAATACCTACAATGGTGAAAGTAGTTTTTTTCCTTCCGCTGCTCCAGAATTCATGAAAAAAAACATTGGCCGTTTTATTAAAACGGGTGTCGGAAGATTGTTCAATCGCCTGAAGTGCACTGGGAGAAATGCGGATATTCTTTTGCGGGGAATCCCATAGTTTGAGTGTACCTGCTATTATATGCTTATAACAATGGTTTTGCAGTTCATACACCATGTTGAATCCCATAGAATCGCTTTGCCTGTTGATGTTGAGGTTAACAAGAACAGGTTTATTGGTGTAGCCACAAACCTCGGTTGCAAGCAGAACCGCAAATAACACCAAACAACGATATGGGATTAGTCTTGGCAATACGCTTTGTTACGTGAATGCATTTTCACCGGTAATTTCGTGTCCCAGTATTAGCAGATGAATATCGTGGGTTCCTTCATAGGTGACAACACTTTCAAGGTTGGCCATGTGGCGCATAATAGGAAATTCTCCAATAATGCCCATACCACCCAGCATTTGTCTGGCTTCTCTGGCAATATTCAGGGCAATTTCTACATTGTTTCTTTTGGCCATTGAAATCTGTGCAGGTGTAGCTTTTCCGGCATCCATAAGCTGGCCTAAGCGCCATACCAGCAACTGTGCTTTGGTAATTTCGGTTATCATCTCGGCAAGCTTCTTCTGTTGTAGCTGAAATCCGGCAATTGGACGACCAAATTGCTGCCTTTGTTTACTGTAGCGCAGTGCAGTATCATAACAATCCATGGCTGCACCCAACGCGCCCCAACTGATGCCATATCGTGCGCTGTTCAAGCAGGTGAGAGGCCCTTTAAGCCCGGTTACACCGGGTAATATATTTTCCTTGGGAACTTTTACATCATTGAAAACAAGCTCGCCTGTTGCACTGGCCCTTAAACTCCATTTGTTGTGTGTTTCAGGGGTAGTAAAACCTTCCATGCCACGCTCCACAATTAAGCCATGAATTTTTCCTTCTTCATTTTTGGCCCAGACAACGGCAACATCGGCAAATGGAGCATTGGAAATCCACATTTTTGCACCATTGAGTACAACATGATCTCCGGCATCCTTAAAATTCGTAGTCATGCCACCCGGATTGCTGCCATGGTCAGGTTCTGTGAGGCCGAAACAACCCATCATTTCTCCTGAAGCCAGTTTGGGCAAGTATTTGCGCTTTTGTTCTTCGCTGCCGAATTTGTAGATGGGATACATTACCAGACTGCCTTGCACACTGGCAGTACTTCTGATGCCGCTGTCACATCTTTCAAGCTCCATCATGATGATCCCGTAAGTGGTGTAATCCATACCGCCGCAACCATATTCAGCAGGCAACTGCGGACCAAAGGCTCCAACTCCGGCAAGACCCGGAATGATATGGTGGGGGAATTCGGCACGCTGTGCATAATATTCAATTATGGGAGAAAGATCTTTTTTTACCCAGTCGCGTACAGATCCGCGAATGAGCTTTTGTTCTTCGGTAAGTAAATCATCAACACCCATGAAGTCGGGAGCCTGGTAGTTGTCTTTTCCTCTGTTAGAGGCGTACAGTTCGTCGAGATTTTGTGCCTGCATTTCGTTTATTTAATTGCAAAGGTACATTGTTCCGTTTTTTTGTACATCAATACTTAACTACATTGGCAGCATGTTTTTCGTTTTTTTAGACAGTCAGGAAGTTCACTGCCCCGTCGGGGTGCATGAATTCGAGAGAAAATCAGGGGTGAATCTATTAATCAGTGTGCGTGTAAAACTTCGTCATTCGCCTGACATGGATCATATTTATCACACCCTTGATTACACCAGACTTGTTGATATTGTTAATCGTGTTTCAGCCCAAGAAAGACAACTGCTTGAAACCCTGGCATCCGATATTGCCACGGCCATCCACAAAGAATCTGACACAGGTATTGAGAATATCCATATCCGCATAGAAAAGCCGTATATTCCACATGAAGGCTACCGTGCAAAATCCTGCGGAATCGAGTTTACCCTCAATTGTCAATAAATATAAGTACCTTTGAATACTTGTAAGATGAACTTAAGGCGGACTTTAGTACTGACGACTTTTTTCTTTCTGCAGGCCCTTCAGGGACAGCAAAACATACCCGGTATTTATGGCTGGATTGAGGATAAAGAAACCGGAGAGAGAATTGAGAATGCACTGGTAATTGACAGCAGTGATTTACAATACACATACACCAACAGAGACGGCTATTACAATATGGGGGTGGGCAGCGGCAAGCATGTGTTACTTATTGCCGCAGCCGGTTATAATGCAGTAAGAATGGTGGAGGATGTGTATTCATCCACTTCTTTTAACATTCAGTTAAAACCACTTGCTGCCAATCAAAACGATACTACCTGGAATAAATACCACGCTATTTTTGATCTGCGCAGCGGCCATGTTAGCCCAACAAGAAAGCAGACTTTGCAGATGAATTCGCTGCTTAGCATGCCTGATCCCGTTAAGCTGCTCCAGTTTTTACCCGGTGTTTCGGGTGGTATTGAGGGTTTAAGCGGAATGTATGTAAGAGGTGGAAACAGTGACCAAAATCTTATGATGATGGATGGTCTGCCCATTTATGGTAATGGTCACATGTTTGGTTTTCTAAGCTCATACAACCCTGAACTGCTGGGCAGTACAGAGTTTTACAGGGGTGTGGCACCTGCACGCTATGGTGGCAGGGCAGGGGCTGTGCTTGATGTAGGGGTGATGGAAGGCAATACAAAAACCTGGACCGGTTCATACAGCCAGGATCTTCTGCTGTTCAATGCTGCCGCCAATGGTCCATTGAATAATACGGGAACTGTTACCGGCAGTTTTGGCTTGAGACGTACTTGGCTGGATATGCTTTTGCCAAAAGAAGGTGACTTCTATGTTTATTACAGTTTATACGATTTAAACGGCAAAGTAACCTGGAGGTTGGATGAGCGCAACAAACTCAGTTTTTTTGCCTACAGCGGCAGAGATAAATTTGGCAGCGGTATAGGTACTACTGATGTAGATTCGCTGAACAGGGTTGTAAAATTTAATTTAAACTTGGGATTTAAC
>RGEC01000003.1 GCA_009918425.1 Bacteroidota bacterium | reverse complement strand
AAAACCAAAAACGTGTTACCCTAAAGAGCAAAACTTTTAAAATAGCCAATGGTGCAGCAGCCAGCAAGAATGCATCAATGACAATTTACGTGGATAGCTCATTTATAACGCATCCCTCAGTTGAAGTTAATTTTCAGTTTGAAGAGAATAAACTCGTGATTAACCGCGGTACAGACGGATTGATGAGGGCGCCTTTTTATGATGATTACCATAAAGTAGATATTGATGCCCAACAGATTCGGTGGAAACTGGATGAACCGTTCATTGATTTTGATAACGTCAATAATGATCAGGATGCCAAACTGTCTAGCGCTGATTTTTATAAGGAAATGCTTTATGCCCGAATTCAGGGATCATTAAGTTCCAATCCCCTGAACAATTTATATGCATTTTATAACCGCATGCCCGAAGACCCGGTTGCACAGGCAATGGAAAAAGAGCTTAAAGTGCTGATTGGGAAAAATAAGCCTGAAGATAAGCCTCTTATCGATCAAAAAATAAAGGCATTGCAGGCGCGTAAAAAAGAAATGCGTTCCTACTATAGTGCCGATAAAAGGATGAAGTTTTCACTTTCGGATTATGCCGACTTCTGTAAAATGCAGCCCGAACATCTGCGATCACCTTTTATAGAGTTGCACGATGCAGGTTTTTTAACATATTACCCCGAACAGGATTCAGCCATGTTTCGCACTAAACTGTTTCGTTGGGTGCAGAGTCATGAAAAAAACCGCGACTATGATGTGATAAGGCTTTCATCACTGATTGGTAAACGCAGCAACATGACCCTTAATCTGTTGAGCAATGAAATGAATATTGAAGGGGTACAAAAATTTTTCTTCTCTGATTCTCAGAATGTAGTTGTGGTTCCCTATGAACAGCAAGTTACGCTGCTGAAAAATCGCAGGCTGCGTTTTGGTGGTATGGTTCGTGCAGGACGGTTTGATTTCTTTGGTAAAAAATTTGAATTTGATTACGGTAATTTTTTGGTGCAATCGGATATAATTGATAGTCTGAGGCTATATTTTCCTGATAGTACCGGGCGATCCCTAATACCTATTAAAAGTGTTCTCAGAAATATAAACGGAACTATCTTTATCGATAAGCCGAATAATAAATCAGGTCTGGTTAATTACCCAGAATATCCGATTTTCAAAGCCCTAAAGGGATCTGAAGTTTTGTATGATAAACCTTCAATTCACGGAGGTCAGTACAAAGCCGAAACATTTAAATTTGTTATTGATCCTTTTACAATAGATAGTCTGGATAATTTTACCATAGCTGGTTTGCGTTTCGATGGCCTATTTAAAAGCGATGGGATATTTCCTGAATTTCGCCATTATGTGTATATACAGCCTGATTATTCACTTGGATTTGTAAAGCCTACACCTCCGGGCGGCTACAGCATGTACAGAGGCAAAGGACAGGGTGAAATGATTATGAATCTGAGTGAGCGGGGGCTATACGGAGAACAGGGAAATATTGCCTTTAATGGATCTACCACCAAATTTCAACGGATTTTACTCCTGCCGAAGTCAGCAAAAGGAACTGTTGAATCATATGATTTGCCCCAATCGACTCTTTATCCTCAGGTGTATGCGGCCAACGCAAATCTGGAATGGACACCCTACCACGATAAGTTCAATATTACCAATGGTCCCACACCTATCAAGGTGTTTAAATCTGAATATGACTTTATTGGGACCATAACACAAAAGCCATCTAAGTTAACCGGCAACGGAACCCTTTCTTGGCCCGAAGCCAAATTCAGCAGTGAAGAAATGACCTTTGCACCCAATAAAACCAGTGCAGATAAGGCCAACCTGTCTATTTACGGTGCTGACAGTACGAAAGTGGCTTTCGAGACCAAAGACATTAAGGGTACCATGGATTTTAACACACGCGTGGGTGCATTTACTACCAACAAAGCCGGTTCAGAAACGCGTTTCCCTTATAACAGTTATGTAACAAACCTGAATGACTACCGCTGGGATATGAATGGTAAAACCATTGAGGCAAAAATGGGTGCGGCAATGGCAGGAAAACAACCTCTGTGGCAAAGCACAAATCCTACTCAGGATAGCCTCAGATTTTCCGGTGTTCGGGGGATTTATAACCTGAAAGATTACACTTTAAACGTTCAGCAAATTCCGTTCATTGATGTAGCAGACAGCAGGGTTATATTGAAAGATGGAAAAGTTACCATTCGTGAAAATGGAGATATGGATATTGTGGACAGTGCAAGGTTGATCGCCAATCGAATTGACAAGTATCACGAAATTTACCGAAGCAGATTGAAGATATACGGTAAAAACAAAATGCGTGGATCAGGTTATTATCAGTACGTCAACAAATTGGGCAAACGACAGGAGTTTTTCCTGGATAGTGTTGTGGTAAACCGCAGCAGAAATATTGAAGGCTGGGGCAAAATTGACGAATCCCAGAACTTTACACTCGATACGAAAATCGGATATAAAGGTTTCGCACAGATTTTAAGTACGGAGCAAAACCTGCAATTTACAGGGTATGTTAAACCTTTGCATACCTTTAAAAATATTCTGCCTTCGGCCTGGCTTCGCTATAGTGATAGGGTAGATCCAAAAAATGTAATTATCAATGTGCAGGATCCTCGCGACAAGGACAATAAAAAACAGTATGTGGGCCTTTTTGTGGCCAATGACAGCAGCCATGTTTATCCTTTGTTTTTCAGCTGGAAACGTCGCTACAGCGATCCAGATGTAACCAACGATACCGGCATTTTCTATTATGATCATGAAAAACAGAGCTTTTTCGCAGGTAGCAAGGATAAATTGCTGAATGATGGACTTAAAGGAAGCTTTATTCAGCTAAATGAGAAAAACCATACTGTACATGCCGAGGGACCGCTCGATTTTGGTTTGGAGAGCACTAATATTAAATTTAAAAATGCAGGAACTGCGGATCTGAAGGAAGGCGACAGCAGTTTTGTTTTCAATCTTGCCATGATGCTGGATTTTCCTTTGCATAAAGATTATGTCGCCAGATTGAAAGAACTCTTTCAGACCAGCAGTGGTGCTTCTGTTAACATCAATACCGAGTTCTTTAAAAATGCACTGGGTGAAATGGTGGCAGAGGACAAAACTGCCAAAAACATTATAAAAAATATAGAAAAGAATGGTGAACTAAGTGGCAAGGATGAAGCTGAATACACCCTGGTTTTAAGTGATGCTACCTTCAGGTGGGATAGCAAATACCGTGGTATGTATTGCAACGATAACGTAAGTGTGGCTTCGTTTGCAGGTACCCCTATCAATAAGGATATTAAAACCACCATGCTACTGGAACATAAGAGAGGCGGGGAAAATATGTATATCTATTTTGATTTCGGTGGCAATGAATGGATCTATATCAACCTTACCAAGACCGTTGCCAATATCCTAAGCAGTGACATGAAGCTCAATGAAATACTTTTAAATACAGCCGATAAACTTAAGGTAGAAGACTTCTACGTTAAACAGGCTACACCAAAGCAGGTAGAACGTTTCCTCAAGCGACTGGGGGCTGAATAAGGCTCGTTGCTTTTTCGAAATTGGGATAAACTACATCAACAAGGTATAAACCTTGCGGGGGTGCTGATTTTCCTGCCATATTGCGGTTCCCGGATTGTAACAACTCACAAAATTGGTCCAGGGTCATTTTGCCTAATCCCAGTTTCAGCATAGTCCCTACCATACTACGCACCATACTGCGTAAAAACCGGTTGGCGGTTACCTTAAAAACAAGTCCATCTTCGGTCTCGCACCACTCTGCTTCTGATACAACACATTTGTAGCTGCCGCCGGGTGCTTTGCCTTTGCAAAAGCATCGGTACTCTGTGTGAGATAAAAGCATTTCAGCGGCCTTGTTCATCAGTTCAATGTTGGGTTTGAAAGGTGAATAAAAGGAAGTTTGATGCGTGAAAGGATTGCGTGCATGTGTGATATAATAGCGGTAGGTTCTGGCAATAGCTGAAAACCTGGCGTGCAGTTCGTCTGTCACCTGACGGCATTGAAATACGGATATGGTTTTTGGCAACATTCCATTGAGGCGGTAAACCAGATTTGCGGGTACCTCAGCATCTGTATCAAAATGGGCTGTGAAGTAGGTGGCGTGAACACCGGTGTCGGTGCGGCCACAACCGTATACTTCAGCAGGCTGTCTGAGAATAAGAGATAATTTACTTTCCAAAACAGCCTGGATACTAACCACCTCGTCCTGTTTTTGCCAGCCGCCAAAATCAGTTCCGTTGTAAGCCAGTTCCAGAAAATAACGCATTATACTTTTTCAAAAACAATGGCACAGCCCTGACCCACACCAATGCACATGGTTGCCAGTCCATATCGGGCAGTGGCATTCCTTTTCATTTCATGCAGAAGGGTAGTGCTGATGCGGGCTCCACTTGCACCCAATGGATGCCCAATCGCAATGCTGCCGCCATTTGGGTTCACAATTGCCGGATTAATATTGAGTTCGCGCATACTGGCTACTGCCTGACTGGCAAAGGCTTCGTTTAGTTCGGCAACCGATAAATCATTTACACCAATTCCGGCATGTTTTAGTGCTTTCTGCGTTGCCGGAACCGGGCCAATACCCATAATGGCAGGATCTACCCCTGCGGCTCCAATACCGGCGATTCGTGCCAGTGGAGTAAGGTTGTATTTTTTTATTGCATCACCCGAAGCCAGAATCAAGCATGCCGCACCGTCATTAATTCCGCTGCTGTTTCCTGCAGTAACAGTTCCATCTTTCTTAAAAGCGGGTTTTAATGTTGCCAGCACATCTACAGAACTAAGTCTGGGGTGCTCATCGGTATCGAAATAATGAATTTCTCCCTTTTTCCCGGGCACCGGAATCGGACTGATTTCATCTTTGAACTTTCCGGCCTCATGTGCTTGTTGCCATTTGGTTTGAGACTCGCAGGCAAAAATATCCTGATCCTCACGGCTGATTTCGTATTTCTCGGCTACATTTTCGGCGGTTTCGCCCATGCTGTAGGGATAATAGGCATCTGCCAGTTTTTTGTTGGTGAATCGCCAGCCTATGGTGGTGTCGTAAATTTCTGTGCTCCTTTGAAATGCAGTTTCAGCTTTGGCCATAACAAACGGTGCACGCGTCATACTTTCAGTACCACCTGCGATAATTAGTTCAGCAGTCCCGGATTTAATTGCCATATAGCCGTTCATAATACTTTGTAAGCCACTGGCACACAAACGGTTTACCGTGTATCCCGGCACAGTTACCGGCATTCCGGCCAAAAGTAAGGCCATTCGTGCCACGTTGCGGTTGTCTTCTCCTGCCTGATTGGCTGCTCCAAAAATGACCTCATCCGTATTTGAAAAATCAATGGCTGTGTTTCGGGATATAATTTCACGAATAACATGGGCGGCCAGATCGTCAGGTCTAATTCCTGAAAGGCTTCCGCCAAATTTACCCACCGGTGTGCGTAGAGCATCAATTACATAAACTTCCTGCATGTTGGTGCAAAGTTACCCAATAATTGCGGTCACTTTTTACACAAGACTGTTTGTGTTTGTTATGTAATAAATTATTTTTGCTACCTGTGCTATCGCCAAAAGGTTTTAAATTTCATTTGTTTGCGCTTGCTGTCCTTCTGGCGGTTTTCCCACTTATCAACGGTATTTCTATTGCATTCCACCGTGCCGATATTCACTCCAAAATTGAGAGGCAATGGGAAGAACTTAGTGGTGAAATAGTAAGGCTTGAGAAAAAAGATTATCCCAATGCCGATAAATGTGTAGAGTTTGATTTTAAGGGGCATCGTTATGATGTAATCTCCGTGGCGGACAAGGGGTCTTACTGGCTGATTACTGTAATTGATGATACCAAAGAAAAATGGCTGGAAGAACAAGATGAAAAAAACCATGGCCAATCTGGCAAAACAGCCTACTGGATTAAAACAATTGCTACTGAAAATGTATTTGAATTGAAAATACCCACGACATACGCCATAGTTGCTAATAGTTATAATTGCTACATTACCGTAAATCCATTTGTGCCCGTTTTTTCTCCACCACCGGAAGTGTAAAGTTGTAGATTTCGACAAAATCTGATTAACTGATGTTCCTCTTTTCTATTCACTTTCAAAAAAATAAAAATGAAAAAACAATCATTATTGATTGTCATGCTTGTATTAATCATGGCAGTCAGGGCTCAGAATGAGCAACTAAATAAAATCAAAGACACAGCCGAGCTGGAGACCATGGACGAAATTTTGGTTTCAGCGCAGCGATTTGGCTCAAGCAGAGCCAATACGACCCGTCAGATTGAAGTTATTTCTGCCAGACAGATGCAGCTTGCGCAACAAGGTACGATGGCAGATATGTTATCTCAGACCGGACAGGTTTTTGTGCAGAAAAGCCAGTTGGGTGGTGGCAGCCCGGTTCTCCGTGGTTTTGAATCTAGTAGGGTTTTACTCGTTGTTGACGGGGTTCGCATGAACAACGCCACATACCGAGCAGGACATTTACAGGATATAATTACTGTCGATCAATTTATGCTTGACAGAACTGAAGTTTTCTTTGGTTCAGGTTCTACCCAGTTTGGCAGCGATGCCCTTGGTGGGGTAGTATATATGAAAACCCGTGATCCTAAATTCCGGAATGCTAATTTTGGATTTGCCGGTGCCAACGCCAATTTTAGGTATATGTCAGCGGCCAGTGCCGCAATTTCCAATGTTAATATGGAATTGAGCGGAAAGAATGTAGCATGGGTTTTTAGTACTACGAGCAGCGATTTCAGTAATCTTCGTATGGGCCAGCAAAGACATTTTTCACATTGGGATACTTTTGGCTTGCGCAGCTATTACAGCGCCAGAATATACAATAGAGATACCATGTTGTTGAATGACAATCCCTACGTGCAACTGGGAAGTGCCTACACACAGAATGATGTGTTTTCTAAGCTTTCGGTAAAATCGGGAAATCTTATCCATACGCTGAATATGCAGCTGTCTAGGGCAGATGCTGTGCCAAGATATGACAGGCTTACAGATATTTCTGCCGGAAAATTCCGCTTTGCCACATGGAATTACGTTCCTCAAAACAGAGATTTTTTTTCTTACACTTTGTTGATTCCTAAAAAGGATGGCTGGAATCACAGACTGATTTTATCTCACCAAACCACAAGTGTAGGAAGGGTCACCAGGCGGTTTGGGAATGAATCCGAACTTACACAGCTGGATAAAGTCGGAATGACAGCCGTTAACTACGATTTCGTAGTGAATGTGAAGCCAGATTTTCAAATACAGGGCGGGGCAGAATGGGTTGTAAATAAAGTTCAGTCTACTGCCTCAACCAAAAATGTAAAAACAGGTGAGATTGCTGCCAGTAAGAATACCCGGTATGCTGATGGCGGAGCTAATACAATGTCTTCTGCCTTATTCGCCAATGCCATTTACGCCATTAAACCCCATGATTTCATCCTCGAGGGAGGATTTCGCTTAACTTATTATCAGCTTAATGCCAGTTTTAGTTCTGATAATTTTTTAAAGTTACCCTACCAATTGGCTGAAATAAGCAGTCTTGCCCCGGTTTATAACCTCGGACTTTCCAAAAAAATGGATTGGGACGGATTGTTTTTCAAAGCCAGTCTTGCTGCAGGTTTCAGAAATCCAAATGTGGATGATATGACCAAACTGTTTGAGAGTGTGCCCGGCAGAAAACTGGTCATTCCTAACAAAGACCTGAAACCTGAGCGCACCCGCACCCTGGATCTTGGATTTCGCCTAGACCGAAAGAAAATACATCTGGAAATGGGAGGTTATTACACCCGCATAACCCAGTTGCTGATTGATGGCCCCGGTATTTATAATGGTGATGATTCCTTTGATTTTGAAGGTCAGCGTACCCCTGTTTTTCAAATGGGTAATTCAGCTCTTGGATATGTAACAGGAGGTTATTTTGCCGCAAAAATTCATCTCATAGAAGGGTTATTTGCAGATGTAAATTACAACAGTACTTTTGGGCGTTATAAGTCAGCTGAGAAAGCTTTATGGACACCCATAGATCATATTGCGCCAGATCATGGCAGACTGGGTTTGCGTTGGTCAAGCGAGGAATGGCAGTGGGAAGCATTTATGTTGTTCAACGGCCGAAAAATCAGGCGAGAATACAGCCCCAGCGGAGAAGATAATGCCCAGTATGCACCAGGTGGAGAAACACCGGCTTGGCAAACATACAATTTGCGTGCTAGCTGGCAGGTGAATAAAAATCTGGCAGCATCTTTTGCCGTTGAGAATGTACTTGATTTAAATTATCGTGTTTTTTCAAGCGGAATTTCAGCCCCCGGAAGAAATCTGGTAGCATCAGTAAGGCTCTCATTTTAACTGTGGGTTAATCGCTTTGAAAAGGGGAAACACGGGTTTCCCCTTTTCTTTTTCTCTACCTTACACATCCTTGTATTAATTTTGCCGAATAAATGGGACGCATATTCGAAAAACGAAAACACAAAATGTTTGCCCGCTTTGATCGCATGGCGAAGCAATTTACCCGCATAGGAAAAGAAATTGCCATAGCTGTAAGGCAGGGCGGTGTAAATCCTGATTACAATCCACGTCTGCGCATGGCTATTCAAAATGCCAAAAGCGTGAATATGCCTAAAGACAGGGTGGAAGCAGCCATCAAGCGTGCCAGCGATAAAGATACCGCCGGCTACGAGGAAATTAAATACGAAGGCTACGGGCCGCATGGCGTAGCCATTCTGGTTGAATCCGCAACCGATAACAATACCCGAACTGTTGCCAATGTTCGTTCCCATTTCAATAAGTGCGATGGTGCTCTGGGCAAAACAGGTTCTCTCGATTTTGTATTTACGCGCAAAGGTGTCTTTAAAATATCCAAATCAGCCCTTAAAGGCAAGGATCTCGATGAATTTGAACTGGAAATTATAGACTTTGGCTGTGAAGATTTGGCCATAGATGAGGATGATGTTTATGTATATACCAGCTTCACAGATTTTGGCAATATGCAGAAGGGATTGGAAGAACTAGGTATAGAGGCGGCCAGTGCAGAATTGCAATATATTCCCAATTCTTTTGTGGATCTTGAAGAATCTCAGGCAAATGAAGTATTGGAACTTATAGAACGCCTGGAATCAGATGATGATGTTCAGAATGTTTATCACAACCTGCGCTAAAACAATTACCGAGGGCAGGTAGCACATTTCGGCTTATCTCTTTCGGGTAGATGCGCCACCAGGTAGAGGCTTCTTTCAGGTTGTGTAGGGTCGTTGCTGATAATATTAATGGTTTGTGTGCTTTTCCCATGCTTGATTCCGGTATCAAACCGCATTTTTACTGCCATGCTCTCGCCCGGTTTTAACACATTTTTGCTATATTCAACCTTCACGCATGGGCACTGTGGTGTAATTTCATGAAGTTTTAAATCTGACTTGCCCAAATTGGTAAATGTAAATTGGGTATTGAAAATCTCGCCGCTCTCAGCACTTCCTAAGTCAATTACCGTTTTATCTGTGGATAGCTTTGCTGCTTTGGCAAGTTCTTTTGCACTCATCTTTGGGAAATACTGCTTGCGCTCGTAGGCTACGTAAAAACCGTTATAAGGGAAAAGAACATTATCGGAAGGAACAGCTACTTCAAACGCACCAAAACCATAAGTATTGATTTTTCTGCCGTCCAGCACAATTTTCACTTTGGCACTTTCATTGGGCTCAAGAGTTTGCGGCATGCCAATCACCTGACAAAATGCAGGCAGGTTTTCCAATGCGTTAAATTGAGTGCTGTACAAAGTGCCATTGGTTATGCGCAGGGTTTGTGTATCGGCCTTGTGGTCGAATAGAGGCTTGAAACTAACGGTGGGTGGGGTAAAGGTAATTTGCCCCGGGGAAGTGTATTCAGGCTCTTTCTTGATTATCTCTTTCAGAACATTTCCCGAAATATCAAGGTGTACGAACGGAAAATTTACGGCATTGCTGTACACAGTAATGGTTTTTTGAAAACTGCCTATTCTTCCTATTGTTTCATATTTGGCATCTACAAAACCGCTTTGCCCGGGTTTGATAGTGTCTCTTGTCCAGTCAGGTGTAGTACATCCACAGCTGGTTTGCACCGTGCTGATAAACAAGTCCTTATTTCCTAGGTTCTTAAATGTAAATCGGTGGGTTGCATATTTTATATCTTCCCTAATGTCTCCGAAATTATGCTGCTTTTCAGCAAATTCAATTTTAGGACCATCGGTTTTGGGTGTCATTTGTCCGACCAATCTGCATGTAAGCATCGCAATAATCCCAAAAGTGTAAATCCGTTTTATCATCTAGCTTTTATAATCAAAAAGTGTTCCACTAAGACGCTTTTAATGTTCGGCGGGTTGTTTGATGAACCACTTGTTTTTCCGCACATTGTGTGTGAAAAGCTGCACATGAGCTTTCAAGGTTAGCATCAGTGAGTCGTAAAGTGCGCCCTCTCTTTTCAGAATTACGGGTTTTTTCCGGTTTCTGTATTGAAGATGAAAATCTTTAACGGTACCGTCTGCATCTATCCCAAGCGCATAGGGATATCTGATAATATAGTACAGGTTTTTCTCTTTGTGGAAGCTATATCCTTTGTATGTGGAATCGAAAGGATTTTTGCCAAATCCATAAAATTGGGCCTTGACACCGGTAAGATGCATAACTGCGGGCACTATATCACATTGCGAAACCGTTTTGTCTATCACTGTAGGTTTAATCTGATTCCCATAAATTAACAAAGGGATTTCAAAATGACCGCTGGGACTATAGAAATAGTCTTCTTCACCATAACTGGTATGGTCTCCGGTAATCACAAACAAAGTATTGTTGAACCAGGGATACCGTCTGGCTTTTTCAAAGAAGGATTGTAAAGCATAGTCTGTATACCTTATGCTTTTGTGAATCGGAAGCTTGCCTTTTGGAAACTTATTGTCCAGATGAGCAGGAACCTTGTAGGGATGATGCGATGATAATGTAAATACCGCGTTGAAAAATGGTTTTTTCATGGTGTCGCAGCATTTCAGAAAATAATGCAGATATGGTTCATCAAATATTCCCCAGTTACCGTCATAATCGCGTTCGTAGTCTTTTGGTGGATACTCATCGCGCCCAAAGTACTGCACTTTGCCGGTTTGCTGTAAAAATCCCTGAAAAAACATGGTACCATTAGCCGCTCCGTGAAAAAAAGCAGTACTGTAACCAGCCTTGTTAAAAACGCCAAAGGCATTTTCAATGTTGTTGCCGGCATATCCGCTATTTAAATAGTGCGTTTCGATCATACCGGGCATACCGCAAAAAATACTGGGAACCATTTCAATACTTCGCGTTCCATTGGCATAACAATACCTGAAATTGATACAATGTCGGCTGAAGGTATCCAGAAATGGGGTGTAGGCCTTTCCGTTCAGAAAACCTGTGTAATCACGTCCCAGGCTTTCTACAATAATCAGAATGATATTCTGTTTGCGCCCATCTTTGGTGAAGTTTTTATTGTAATAGACAGGTTTTACGATTTCCTCAGCAACCTTTAAATCCATAAACCTGATTTCCGGCACTTCTTCGCCGCCTGGCATTGATATTATATTTAGAGGTGTGCTTACGGTTAGTGAGGTCAGCTCAGGCCGCACATAAAGTCCGGCGTGAAGTGTACACAACGGCTTAAGGTGAAATCCGCCTCTTGCACTGAAAATCCATATGGATACAAACGCAAGAAACACCATCAAAGCTCTTCTCCATTGTGACCTTATATCATCATAGACAGGAAGGCCACCCTGAGGCGTATATTTATAAATGAGAAATAATAAAAATGAAAGCAGGAGAGCCGCTGGCCAGTAATCTGCAATATACCCCGCAGTGGAATTGCCAGGATCGGAGAGAATGTCAAAAAGCTCGACGCCACTTCTGCGGCCTGAAATACGGCTGTAGGCAGTGTCGATACCATTAAGTATCAAAATCGGACTTGTTCCCAGCAGCATCAAAACCCTGGATATGTAGGGCCGTTCTGCGGCTTGAGAGGGTAGGAAAATCATCCAAATCCACAAAGGCAGGAAGAAATAGGCGAGGAGGGGAAGGTCGAAAAATATTCCCCAAAGCACTGCGGTGACAATTTCAGATTTTTCGGCATCTGCAAAAATTTCATGATTAAAAATCCCCCAAAAGACCCTTGAAAGCGTCATTATCAACAAGGCAAAAACTGCCTGACGTAAAATAGTGAACGTGAAAATTTTTTGTATGAAGCTTCTCAATCTCAATTCTGATGCGAAATTCTGGGGTTTTGGTAACACAAACTTAATATTATTTCGGGGGATTAAGAAAATTTTACTTACAGTGTTGGTTTTGCGAAAAAATAGCTGTATTTTTGCTGCCCTTTTTGAGGAGATAGTATGCCTACTATTCAACAGTTAATACGCAAAGGTCGCCAGGAGACGCTCTGGAAGAGCAAGTCGCCCGCCCTTGATTCATGCCCCCAGCGCCGTGGTGTTTGCACCCGTGTATACACCACCACGCCTAAGAAACCTAACTCTGCACTTCGCAAAGTTGCCCGTGTTCGTTTGAGCAATGGCAAGGAAGTGAATGCCTACATCCCCGGTGAAGGTCACAACCTTCAGGAACACAGCATCGTGCTGGTTCGTGGCGGTAGGGTAAAAGATCTTCCCGGTGTTCGTTACCACATCGTACGCGGTGCGCTCGATACAGCCGGTGTGGAAGGCCGCAATCAGCGCCGTTCCAAGTATGGCACCAAACGTCCCAAGAAAAAATAAGTTCAACACTATATATAGGTATACCTGACAGACCATGAGAAAAACCCGCGCTAAAAAACGCATTCTTCTGCCCGATCCAAAGTTCAACGACACCGTTGTAACGCGTTTCGTTAACGGCCTGATGTATGATGGCAAAAAGTCTCTTGCATACAGCCTGTTCTATGATGCTCTGGAAATAGTTGAGAAAAAAGCTCCCGATGAGCCCGGACTTGAAACCTGGCGCAAGGCTTTAAATAATGTAATGCCTACCGTGGAAGTTAAAGCCCGCCGTGTTGGTGGTGCTACTTTCCAGATCCCTACCGAAGTTTCTCCCCGCCGCCGCACTGCAGTGGGTATGAAGTGGATGATAGGTTATGCCCGTAAGCGCAACGAAAAATCAATGGCAGAAAAACTGGCCGGTGAAATTCTTGCCGCTTCCAGGGGTGAAGGTGCCGCAGTAAAGAAAAAAGAAGATACTCACAAAATGGCTGAAGCCAACAAGGCTTTCTCGCATTTTAGGGTTTAAAATAATTAGAAGAGAAGAAGATTCATGTCACGCGACCTTAGATACACAAGAAACATCGGTATTGCCGCTCACATTGATGCCGGTAAAACCACTACTACAGAACGCATTCTTTATTATGCGGGCGTGAACCACAAGATTGGTGAAGTGCACGATGGTGCTGCCACCATGGACTGGATGGTTCAGGAGCAGGAGAGAGGTATTACCATTACTTCAGCAGCAACCACGGTTAAGTGGAACTATCCTACTACCGACGGACGTCCCAATGCCGATACAAAAGAATATCACATCAATATCATTGATACTCCCGGTCACGTAGACTTCACAGTAGAAGTAAACCGCTCACTCCGCGTACTCGATGGTCTGGTTTTCCTGTTCAGCGCAGTTGACGGTGTTGAACCACAGTCAGAAACCAACTGGCGCCTGGCCAATAACTACAATGTTGCCCGTATCGGTTTTGTAAATAAAATGGACCGCGCAGGCGCCGATTTTCTGAATGTAGTAAATCAGGTACGTGATATGTTAGGTAGTAATGCAGTGCCCCTGCAGCTTCCCATTGGTGCTGAAGACAATTTTAAAGGTGTGGTTGATTTGATTAACAACCGCGGAATGATCTGGAATGAGGCTGATAAAGGCATGACCTATCAGGTAGTTCCCATTCCTGCCGAAATGGAAGCAGAAGCCAATGAGTGGCGCGAAAAGCTGCTCGAGGCTGTTTCTGAATACGACGTAACTTTGATGGAGAAATTCTTCGAAGATCCCAACAGCATTACCGAAAGAGAAATCCTCAATGCACTCCGTCAGGCTACACTGGAAATGAAAATTGTTCCGATGGTTTGTGGTTCGTCTTTCAAAAATAAAGGTGTACAAACCATGCTGGATCTGGTTATGGAATTGATGCCCAGCCCACTTGACAAGGAAAGCATCAAAGGTACAAACCCCGATACTGAGGCTGAAATTACCCGTAAGCCTTCCTACGATGATCCTTTCAGTGCGCTGGCTTTCAAAATTGCTACCGATCCTTATGTTGGTCGCCTTGCATTTATGCGTGCCTACAGTGGCAAACTGGATGCCGGTTCTTACGTGCTTAATACCCGCAGTGGTAACAAAGAACGTATCAGCCGTATTTTCCAGATGCATGCCAACAAACAAAATGCTATTGAATCTCTGGGTGCCGGTGATATCGGTGCTGCAGTAGGTTTCAAAGATATCAAAACCGGTGATACCCTTTGTGACGAAAAGCACCCAATCGTGCTTGAATCTATGGTTTTCCCTGATCCGGTAATTGGTCTTGCTATCGAGCCCAAAACGCAGGCCGACAGCGATAAGCTCAGTACTGCGCTGGCCAAACTTGCTGAAGAAGATCCTACTTTCCGCGTTCAGACAGATCAGGATACAGGCCAGACAGTTGTATCCGGTATGGGTGAATTGCACCTTGAAATTATCGTTGACCGACTGAAGCGCGAGTTCAAAGTGGAATGTAATCAGGGTGCTCCTCAGGTTGCTTACAAAGAAGCCATTACCCGCAACTTTACCCACCGCGAAGTTTATAAAAAGCAAACCGGTGGTCGTGGTAAGTTTGCCGATATTCAATTCGAACTGGGCCCTGCTGATGCTGATTTCAAAGGCGAAGGTCTTCAGTTTGTGAATGAAATTGTAGGTGGATCCATTCCCCGTGAATTTATACCTTCGGTTGAAAAAGGATTTAAGGCTGCTATGCAAAATGGTGTATTGGCAGGCTATCCTATCAGCTCAATAAAAGTTCGTCTGTTTGATGGATCTTTCCACCCTGTTGACTCCGACTCATTGTCATTCGAAGTTGCAGCCAGAGGCGGTTTCCGTGAAGCTGCCCGCAATTGCGGTCCGGTTTTGCTGGAACCTATCATGAAGCTGGAGGTGGTAACACCTGCTGAAAATACCGGTGATGTTATGGGTGACCTTAACCGCCGCCGTGGACAACTCGAGGGTATTGATGAGCGCGCAGGTTCTCAGGTGGTAAAAGCTAAAGTTCCGCTGAGTGAAATGTTTGGATACGTAACAACCCTTCGTACCATCACATCAGGTCGCGCTACTTCAAGTATGGAATTCAGTCACTATTCAGAAACTCCCCGCAACATTGCAGACGAGGTTTTGAAGAAAGTTAATGGTGCAGCCAGTAAATAATTAAGAAAATGTTAAGCCAGAAGATTCGCATAAAATTAAAGTCTTTCGATCACAGCCTGCTGGATAAAAGCGCTGAGAAAATTGTGAAGGCCGTGCGCACTACAGACGTAGTTGTAAGTGGACCGGTTCCTCTTCCTACCCGCAAGAAGATATTCACCGTATTGCGTTCACCACACGTAAACAAGAAAGCACGTGAACAGTTTCAGTACTGCACGTATCAGAGACTGATTGACATTTATAACGGCTCTACCAAAACCGTAGACGCCCTCATGAAAATAGAACTGCCCAGCGGGGTAGAAGTTGAAATCAAATTGTGATTTGAACCATGGAAGGATTGATTGGAAAAAAACTCGGAATGACCAGCATTTTTGATGCTGATGGCCGCAAGGTGGCTTGCACCGTTATTGAGGCCGGTCCCTGTGTAATAACGCAGGTTAAAACCCAGGAAAAAGATGGATACAGCGCGATCCAGATGGCCTGGGGTGAGAAAAAAGAAAAGAATGCAGGGGCTGCCTTAAAAGGCCACTGCGCAAAAGCCAATACAGATGCGAAAAAATCTTTCGTAGAATTTCGTAACCCTGATGAAGCTGAAGCTGCTGCTAAACTGGGAGACGTATTTGATGTTTCCATCTTCGAAGAAGGCCAGTTTGTGGATGTGATCGGAACTTCAAAGGGTAAGGGATTTCAAGGTGTTGTAAAGCGCCATGGATTTGCTGGTGTGGGTGAAGCTACCCACGGTCAGCACAACCGCCTGCGTGCCCCCGGTTCTATCGGTGCCTGTTCATTTCCTGCCCGTGTTTTCAAAGGTATCCGTATGGCAGGACAAACCGGCAATCGCCGCGTGAAAGCCGTAAACATGCAGGTGCTTCGTATCGTTCCTGAACAAAATTTATTGTTGGTTAAGGGATCCGTTCCCGGCCATAATGGTTCCACCGTAATAGTTGAGCGTTAACCATGAAAATCAATGTATTAAACAAACAGGGTGCTGAAACCGGAAGAACGGTTACATTATCCAAAGATATCTTTGGAATAGAACCCAATGATCACGCTATCTGGCTGGATGTTAAACAGTTTCAGGCAAATCAGCGTCAGGGTACACACAAAACCAAGGACCGTTCT
Organism: Bacteroidota bacterium; assembly: GCA_009918425.1. Classification (GTDB taxonomy): domain Bacteria; phylum Bacteroidota; class Bacteroidia; order NS11-12g; family UBA955; genus RGEC01. Next base: position 18,728 of record RGEC01000003.1, on the reverse strand, counting down.
GAGATTTCTCGTAGTACACGCAAGCTGTTTCGCCAAAAAGGAACAGGCGGAGCCCGTCATGGTAGCTTAAAGTCAGGTATCTACGTGGGTGGTGGCCGTATTCATGGTCCCCGTCCCCGCGACTACTCGTTCAAGTTAAACAAGAAACTGAAAAAGTTGGCTCGTTTGAGCGCGCTTTCTTACAAGGCTAAGGAAAATAACATTCTTGTTGTTGAGGATTTTGAAATGGCAACACCCAAAACTGCCGAATTCAAAGGTTTCCTGAATGCACTGAACATCAATGCCCGCACATTGTTCGTAACTGCAGAAACCAACAAAAACATATACCTCAGCGGAAGGAATATTGAAGGTAACACTGTGATGAAGGCTGCTGATATCAATACCTACCAGGTTTTGAAAGCCGGAAAGCTTATCCTCACAGAAGGAGCATTAACCAAATTAGAAGAATCAAATAAACAATGATACTCAAGAAGCCGTTGATTACTGAGAAAATGACCGCTATCATGGATAAGCGTGGTCAATATGGTTTCGTAGTAGATAAAAAATCTACCAAAGACGAAATCAAAAAGGCCATCGAAGATTTCTATGGAGTGGAAGTGGCATCAGTAAACACAATGATTGCAAGGGGGAAAATGCGTCGCAACAGACGCACAGGCCAGATCTCCGGTTATACCAACGGGTATAAAAAGGCCATCGTGACGTTAAAAGAAGGTTTCAACATTGACTTTTACGAAAACATCTGATCATGGCAGTTAAACGTTTAAATCCAACAACGCCCGGTCAACGGTTTCACATTGCAAACTCGTTTGCAGAAATCACCACAGACAAGCCGGAAAAATCCCTGATTGTTCCTATCAAGAAATCAGGCGGAAGAAATAACCAGGGTCGCATGACCATGCGTTTTATCGGTGGCGGACACAAGCGCCGTTATCGTATGATTGACTTCAAAAGAGCCAATCATGGTGTGGCCGGTGAAGTTCTCAGCGTAGAATACGATCCAAACCGCAGCGCATTCATTTCACTGATTCAGTATACCGATGGTGAAAAGCGCTACATCATTGCCCCCAACGGCATTAAGGTAGGCCAGAAAATCGAACAGGGTCCAGGCGTTCCCCCCGAAATCGGAAACGCACTTCCTATGTCGGAAATTCCCCTGGGTTCTTTGATTCACAACATTGAAATGTCGCCCGGTCAAGGAGCTAAAATCTGCAGAAGTGCCGGTTCTTATGCTCAGTTGCTGGGTCGCGAAGACAAATATGCAACCATCAAATTGCCTTCAGGTGAATTGAGAAAAGTGTTGTCTGCATGTCTTGCTACAATAGGTTCTGTTAGCAACAGCGAACACAATTTACTGCGCAAAGGCAAAGCCGGACGTAGCCGTTGGTTGGGTATTCGTCCCCGCACCAGAAGTACAGCCATGAACCCTGTTGATCACCCGATGGGTGGTGGCGAAGGCCGCAACAAAGGTGGTCAGGCTCGTTCAAGAAACCTGATTTATTCACAAGGTCAGAAGACGCGTGCGCCCAAGAAAGCCACAAGCCGCCTGATTATCGAACGTAGAAAAAGTAAGAGGAACAGCAATTAATAACTAAAAAAAATGGCAAGGTCAGTAAAAAAAGGCCCATTCGTAGACTATAAGTTGATGCGCAAGGTTACCGTTCTTAACGAGGGTAACAAAAAATCGGTTGTTAAAACCTGGTCGCGCCGCAGCATGATTCTCCCCGATTTCGTGGGACACACATTCGCTGTGCACAACGGAAATAAATTCATTCCGGTTTATGTAACCGAGAACATGGTAGGTCATAAGTTGGGCGAATTCGCTCCAACCCGCACTTTCAAAGGTCACAGCAAATAAAAAGGGAGAAGAAACAAAATGGAAGCTAAAGCAATTTTGAGAAACTGCCCTCTTTCACCCCGCAAAATGCGTATGGTGGCAGATTTGGTACGTGGTCAGAAAGTAGAACGTGCTCTCAACATCCTTCAGTGGAACCAGAAGCCAGGTTATGCCTTGTTTCTGAGCAAGTTGATTCGCAGCGGTGTAGCCAACTGGAGTCAGATCAATTCCGGTGAGCGAATTGAAGACAGCGATCTGTATGTAAAGTCAATACTGGTGGATGGTGGTGTAACCATGAAGCGTCTACGCACTGCCCCTCAGGGTCGCGGTTACCGTCAGCGCAAGCGCAGCAACCACGTAACGATTGTCATTGATACTGTAACAAAAAGTGAGGTAAATAACTAATATGGGACAAAAGGTTAACCCAATAGGATTGCGTCTGGGAATCATTCGTGGTTGGGACTCCAACTGGTATGGTGGAAAAGACTACGGTGATAAACTGGTTGAAGACGAAAAAATCCGCAAATATCTGCGTGTTCGCATACCCAAAGGGGGTATTGCCAAAGTGGTAATCGAGCGCACTCTGAAGCGCATCACCATTACCATTCATACATCACGCCCTGGTATTGTTATTGGTCGTGGTGGCCAGGAAGTAGATACAATCCGTGAGGAAATCCGCAAGATTACCGGTAAGGATGTTCAGATCAATATCAACGAAATCAAAAGACCTGAGCTCGATGCGCAGTTAGTTGGTGAGAACATCGCCCAGCAGATCGAGAATCGTTTTTCTTACAAGCGTGCCGTGAAGAATGCTATTCAAAGCAGCATGAAAATGGGCGCAGAAGGAATTAAGGTAAGAATCAGCGGTCGTTTGAACGGTGGTGAAATTGCTCGTTCTGAGATGTATAAAGACGGACGTACTCCTCTGCACACGCTCAGAAGTAATATCGACTACGCTATTGTAGAAGCTCAGACCGTGTATGGTAAAATTGGTATCAAGGTATGGCTGTGCCGTGGTGAAATCTATGGCAAGGTTGACCTGGCACCTCAGTTGGATACAGAAAGAAAGCGCGACGGTGCAAGAGGAAGAGACGACAGAGGCAGAGACCGCGACAGAGGTCCTCGTCCTGGTGGTGATCGCCGCAAGCGTAAATAATCAAGATTAAAAGAAAGAAACGATGCTTAGCCCAAAAAGAACCAAATATAGGAAACAGCAGAAAGGCCGTGTGAAAGGTGTTGCAACCCGTGGTCACCGCGTTGATTTCGGAAGTTTCGGTCTCAAAAGCCTTGAACCTCACTGGATCACAGCCCGTCAGATTGAAGCTGCCCGTATTGCTCTTACCCGCTATCTTAAGCGTGAAGGACAGGTTTGGATCCGTATTTTCCCGGACAAACCCGTAACCAAAAAGCCTGCTGAAGTGCGTATGGGTAAGGGTAAGGGTGCTCCCGAATATTGGGTTGCTACCGTAAAACCCGGAACCATTATGTTCGAGGTGGGTGGTGTACCCCTGGAAACTGCCAAAGAAGGAATGCGTCTGGCTGCCCAGAAACTGCCGGTAACCACCAAATTTGTTGTACGTCCTGATTTCGCCGAGGAGGCATAATTATGAAAAACGAAGAAGTAAAAGGAATGTCTAATAAGGAACTTGTGACCGCTTACAGAGAAGAACGTACGCGCTACCAGAAGATGAAGTTCCAGAATACAGTTTCTCAGATTGAACAGCCGCACAAGTTGTCAATTACCCGTAAGAACATTGCAAGAATGCTTACTGAATTGAACAATCGCCGCATTCAGGCTGAGTTGGCTGCTTATATGAAAAAGAATAACGGAGAGAATAACTAATGGAAACAGTAAGGAATTCACGGAAAGAAATTACCGGCACGGTAACCAGTACCAAGATGGATAAAACCATTGTGGTATCGGTTGTTCGTAACGTGAAACACCCCAAATATGGTAAGTATTTCAAAAAGACCAAGAAATACACAGCTCATGACGAAACCAACCAATGTGGTGAAAACGATATCGTTCGCATCATGGAAACACGTCCTTTGAGCAAAACCAAACGTTGGAGATTGGTCGAAGTAGTAGAAAAAGCTAAATAAGATGGTACAACAGGAATCAAGACTAAAAGTAGCTGACAACAGCGGTGCACGCGAAGTGCTCTGCATCCGCGTACTCGGTGGATCAGGCCGTCGTTATGCCTCAGTTGGAGACAAAATCGTGGTAAGCGTAAAAGACGCTATGCCTGGCGGCGGTATGAAAAAAGGAGCCGTATCCAAAGCGGTGGTTGTGCGTGTTAAAAAAGAAGTTCGCCGTCCCGACGGATCCTATATCCGTTTTGATGAGAACAGCTGTGTACTGTTAAATGCTTCGGATGAACCCAGAGGTACTCGTATTTTCGGGCCTGTAGCAAGGGAACTCCGTGACAAGCAGTTCATGAAAATTGTATCACTTGCACCAGAAGTGCTTTAATCAATATTGAAAGTGTCAAAAGTTAAATTGCATATTAAAAAAGGAGATACCGTAAAGGTGATTTCCGGGGATGACAAAGGAAAAACCGGTAAGGTCCTGAAGGTTATGGTAGCTGACAACCGCGCTTTGGTAGAAGGTTTGAACATCGTTACCAAACACCGCAAACCTACTGCCCAGAATACCAGCGGTAAAATTGATAAGGTTGAGGCTCCCATCCATATTTCAAACCTTATGGTAGTAGTAGGTGGCAAGCCAACCCGAATCGGTAGAAAGCTGAATGATGATGGCAAACTGCAAAGAGTTGCCCGCAAAACCGGAGAATTTATTAAATAAGAATTAGAAAAATGAGCTATAAACCACTTCTGCAAACCCGCTACGAGGAAGTCGTAGTGCCGGCTCTTAAGGAGAAATTCGGTTACAAAAATGTAATGGAAATGCCCCGTTTGGTAAAGGTTAGCCTCAACCAAGGTGTGGGTGCTGCAGTAAATGATAAAAAACTGGTAGATGCCGCTGTAGAGGAAATGACCAAAATATCCGGTCAGAAAGCCCAGGCAACATTCTCTCGCAAGGCTATTTCAAACTTTAAATTAAGGGAGAATATGCCTATCGGTGCAAGGGTTACCCTGCGCAAGGAAGCTATGTATGACTTTATACATCGCCTCATCAGCATCGCATTGCCACGCGTACGCGATTTTCAGGGCCTGAATGTGAAAGGTTTTGATGGCCGTGGTAATTTTAACATGGGCATTACTGAACAGATCATTTTCCCTGAAATTGACATTGATAAAGTTAACAGAATCACTGGTATGGATATTACCATCGTTACCACAGCCAAAACAGACGAGGAATGTCTGGAACTGCTGAAACTGATGGGTTTCCCCTTTAAAAGTAAATAATATACATGGCAAAAGAATCCATAAAGGCAAGACAGCGTAAGCGCGAGGCACTGGTGGCCCGTTATGCTGAAAAACGCGCCGCGCTTAAGGCTGAAGGAAATTACGATGCTTTGCAGCGTATTCCCAGAAATGCATCACCCGTTCGTTTGCGCAATCGTTGCAAACTCACAGGCCGTCCAAGGGGTTACATCCGTACTTTCGGCATTTGCCGTAACCAGTTCAGATTACTGGCGAGCGACGGAAAGATTCCAGGTGTAACTAAATCAAGTTGGTAATATTAATAAAAGAATAAAATGACCGATCCAATATCAGATTTTCTCACCCGGTTGCGCAATGCCATGAAGGCGAAGCACAGAATTGTTGAAATTCCTGCCAGCAACCTGAAAAAGGAAATCACCCGTGTTTTGTATGAAAAAGGATATATCCTTAAATACAAATTCGAAGATTCAGAAAACAAACAGGGCGTAATTAAAATAGCCCTTAAATACGATCCCGTTACCAAGGCAAGCGCAATTCGCAGTTTGTCCAGAGTCAGCACGCCGGGTCTGCGCAGATATGCCAATGTAGACACAATGCCCCGTGTATTGAATGGTCTTGGTGTAGCGATTCTTACCACCTCAAAAGGTGTAATGACAGACAAAGAAGCGCGCACACAGAATGTTGGCGGTGAAGTATTGTGTTACGTATCTTAATAATAATAAATCAATAAAACAAAATGTCACGCGTAGGAAAAGCACCCATCAGTATCCCGGCCGGCGTTACCATTACCAATGATAATGGAAACATCACTGCCAAGGGTCCAAAAGGAGAAGTGTCGCAATACATCGGAACAGAAATCACAATTGAAATCACCGATGGAGTGCTGACAGTAAATCGCCCGAGCGACAGCAAGCAACATAAAGCATTGCACGGCCTTTACCGTGCTTTGATTCAGAATATGGTTGTTGGTGTTAGTCAGGGCCACACAGTTAAACAGGAATTGGTCGGTGTTGGTTACAAAGTATCCAACCAGGGCAATCTGGTAGACTTTACCCTGGGTTACTCTCACCGCATCATGCTGGAGATCCCAAAGGAAATTAAAGTTACCACTGAAACGCTGAAAGGTCAGAACCCTTCCATCACCATGGAATGTGCAGACAAACAGCTTTTAGGCCAGATAGCTGCTAAAATCCGTTCATTCCGTAAGCCTGAGCCTTACAAGGGTAAAGGTATCAAGTTTGCCGGTGAAGTATTGAGAAAGAAGGCAGGTAAATCAGCAGCCAAATAATTTTAATTAGTTATGTCAAAATCAGTAGCACAAAGAAGAAGCAAAATTCGCAGCCGTATTCGCGGTCGTATAAGCGGAACAACTGTAAGGCCCCGCCTCAGTGTATACCGCAGCAATAAAGATATCTACGCCCAGATCATAGATGACAGCAAAGGAGTTACCCTTTGTTCTGCATCATCTTCTGAAGATGGTATCAAGGATGTAAAAGATAATAAGGTAGCTAAATCTGCTTTGGTAGGTAAAAAACTGGCCGAAAAAGCCATGGCAGCCGGTATTAAGTCTGTAGTTTTCGATCGTGGCGGTTATCTGTACCATGGACGTGTAAAAAGCCTTGCAGACGCAGCCCGCGAAGGAGGATTGGAATTTTAATTTATTAAAGAAGTCATTCAAATGTCTGAAAATATCAATAAGCGTGTGAGACCCGGTGAGTTGACACTTACCGAAAAAGTGGTTTCCATCAATCGTGTTGCCAAAGTAACCAAAGGTGGCCGTACTTTCAGTTTCAGTGCCCTCGTAGTTGTGGGTGACGGAAATGGTGTGGTAGGTCATGGTTTGGGTCGCTCCAACGAAGTAATGGACGCCGTAAACAAAGGAATTGAAGATGCAAAGAAAAACCTCATCAAAGTTCCTGTAATAAACGGTACGGTTCCTCACGAACAGACCGGTAAATTCGGCGGAGGTCGCGTATTCCTTAAGCCCGCAGCACATGGTACCGGTGTTATTGCCGGTGGTGCTATGCGTGCCGTGCTGGAAAGTGCGGGTGTAACCGACGTATTGGCCAAATCCAAAGGTTCCTCAAACCCCCACAACGTTGTTAAGGCTACATTCGATGCCCTAACTACCATGAGAGACCCTTATGCAGTGGCCAAAATGAGAAATATTAATCTTAAAAAAGTATTCAACGGATAAGGTCATGGGAAAAGTTAAAATTACACTGGTAAAAAGCGGTATCGGATATCCCAAGAACCAGAAAGCTACGCTTCGTGCCTTAGGTCTCCGCAAAATCAATGCGAGTGCTGAAATAGAACTGAATAATCAGATTCAGGGTATGATCAACACCGTTAATCATCTTATTAAAGTAGAAAACACCAAGTAACATGAATTTAAGTAATTTAAAACCTGCTGCAGGTTCTACCAAAAACAGAAAGCGAATTGGCCGTGGTGAAGGCTCTGGAAGAGGCGGAACATCAACAAAAGGTCATAAAGGTGCGCAATCACGTACAGGATACTCCAGGAAGATTGGTTTTGAAGGTGGTCAGATGCCCTTACAGCGCCGTATTCCAAAAGGCGGTTTCAAAAATATCAACCGTGTTGAATATGCTGCAATCAACTTGGATGTGTTGCAGGGGCTTGCTGATTCACTCAAAGTAAATAAAATAGATCACGAGCTTCTTGTTAAAAAGCACCTAGTTGGCAAGTCCGAGATGGTTAAAATTCTGGGTCGCGGTGAAATCAAAGCCGGTGTGGAGGTTCACGCACACAAATTTAGTGAAACCGCTAAGACTGCCATTGAAAAGGCCGGTGGCTCTGTTCACGTTATAGGTTGATTCCATGAAAAAGCTGATTGAAACCCTAAAACATATCTGGTCGATAGAGGAGCTTCGGAGAAGAATACTTTATACTTTTCTGCTGCTAGCCGTATACCGTCTGGGTTCCTTCGTAATACTTCCCGGTATCGACAGTTCAATTCTGGAAACTAACATGAACAGCCAGAATAAGAACAATATCCTTGACTTGATTAACACCTTCGCAGGTGGTGCCTGGAACAGAGGAGCGATTTTTGCACTGGGAATAATGCCGTATATATCGGCAAGTATTTTCATGCAATTGGTTTCAATTGCTATTCCTGCCTTTCAGCGTATGCAGAAAGAAGGTGAAGAGGGAAGGAGAAAGATCAATCAGTATACCCGAATCCTTACCATCGCATTTACGGGTGTTCAGGCTTTCGGATATCTCAATCAGCTTACCGGAAATCCTGAATATCAGGGAGCTTTACTCTTCTTGCGCGAAAATGCTAACCTTACACAAGGCTGGTTTTTCTTTACTAACGTAATTTTTCTTACCGCAGGTACAATGTTCACCATGTGGATGGGAGAGCGTATAACCGATCGCGGTCTAGGTAACGGTATATCCTTGCTTATTATGGTAGGTATCATTGCCCGACTTCCGAATGCACTGTTCTCTGAATTGGCTTTTGCGGGAAGACGCGCAAGTTTTATACTCTTTCTCATTGAATTGGTAGTATGGGCCTTGGTTATTCTTGGAGTGATATTGCTTACTCAGGGAACCAGAAAGATAACCATTAATTATGCAAAAAGGGTTGTCGGCAATCGTCAGTATGGTGGTGTAAGACAGTATCTTCCCATCAAAATACTGGCAGCCGGTGTTATGCCCATTATTTTTGCACAGGCTATTCTATTCTTGCCCGCAACCATTGCAGGATTTTATGATCAGAGCAGTGTGCCAGGCTGGCTCATGAGCCTTACCAATCCAAACAGCTTCGGTCACAATGCACTGATGGTGTTTTTAATTGTAGTATTTACCTATTTCTATACTGCTATAATTTTTAACCCTGTTCAGATGGCTGATGACATGAAGAGAAACAACGGTTTCATACCGGGTATTAAGCCGGGTAAGCAGACGGCCAACTTTATAGATGATATCATTAGCCGCATTACACTGCCCGGTGCAATCTTTATTTCCCTAATTGCAGTATTACCTGTATTGTCCGGAAATCTTGGCGTAAATCAGGAATTCAGTCAGTTCTTTGGGGGTACCAGTTTGCTCATTTTGGTTGGTGTGGTCCTGGATACATTGCAACAAATCGACAGTTATCTCCTCATGAGGAAGTACGATGGATTGATGAGCAGTGGCCGTCTCAAAGGCCGTTTTACAGGCAATACACCTCAAGTTGATTATTAACAAAAAATTCACTATTTTTGCAGCCCTTTTGAAATGCCAAAGCAAGATGCCATAAAACAAGACGGAGTTATAACAGAAGCATTGTCTAACGCAATGTTTCGTGTACAGCTCCAGAATGGGCATGAAATTATTGCTACCATTTCAGGTAAAATGAGAATGCACTATATCAGAATCCTACCCGGTGATAAGGTTCAGGTGGAAATGTCTCCGTACGATTTAACAAGAGGAAGGATCTCTTACAGATACAAGTAAAGATATGAAAGTTAGAACTTCAGTAAAAAAGCGCAGTGTAGACTGCAAGATTGTGCGCCGCAATGGTAAGGTGTACGTAATTAACAAAAAGAACCCTAAGTATAAACAAAGACAAGGTTAACAGACAATGGCCAGGATAGCAGGTATAGATTTACCCAAAAACAAAAGAGGTGTTATAGGATTGACCTACATTTATGGTATTGGTCCTAGCACTGCAGCCAGAATTCTGGATAATTCCGGAATCAGCCGCGACAAAAAAGTTAATGACTGGGATGACGATGATTTATCGAAGATTCGTGGATTTATCACCAACAACCTCAAAACTGAAGGTGAGTTGAGAAGTGAAACCCAGCTCAATATTAAGCGTCTCATGGACATTGGTTGTTACCGCGGTCTCAGACACCGTAAAGGATTGCCGGTTCGTGGACAGCGCACCAGCACCAATGCCCGTACCAGAAAGGGTAAACGTAAAACCGTAGCAGGCAAGAAAAAGGCCACTAAATAATAGATGACAGGGAAATGGCAACCAAAAAAGTAACCAAAAAGAAAGTAAAAGTTGATCCCCACGGGCAGGTGCACATTCATGCTACCTTCAATAACATTATTGTATCCGTTACCAATACAGAAGGACAGGTGATTTCATGGTCCTCTGCCGGTAAAATGGGTTTCAGAGGATCCAAAAAGAATACCCCCTACGCGGCCCAAATGGCATCATTGGATTGTGCAAAGACTGCGTTCGACTCAGGCCTTCGTAAAGTTGATGTGTTTGTTAAAGGCCCGGGAGGCGGACGTGATAGCGCCATTCGTAATTTACAGACTGTAGGTTTAGAGGTTCTGTCCATAACAGATATCACTCCTATGCCGCACAACGGTTGTCGTCCACCTAAGCGTCGCAGGGTTTAATTTTAATTTTTAAGAATAACATTCAATGGCAAGATACAGAGGTCCAAAATCAAAAATAGCCCGTCGTTTCCGCGAGCCCATTTTCGGTCGCGATAAGGCGTTGGAAAAGAAAAACTATGGTCCGGGTCAGCACGGCAACAGCCGCAGAAGGCCCAAATTATCTGAATACGCAGTGCAGTTGGCTGAAAAACAGAAGGCTAAGTATACTTATGGTCTTTTGGAGAAGCAGTTCAGAAACTTATTCAAAAAAGCCGCAGCCAAAAAGGGAATTACCGGTGAAAACTTGTTGAAGTTCCTTGAGGCACGTCTCGACAATACCGTATTTCGTTTGGGTATCGCTCCCACACGTCGCGGTGATGTTGTTTCAGTGCGCGAGCGCAGCAAATCGCTTGAGATAATTGCTGACGCAGCAGGTAGTGTTCGCAAGCGCTTTAACTGGCTTGAGTGGGATGGTGGTGAACTTTCCGGTAAATTTATCAGCTACCCGGAGCGTTCCGAGATTCCAGAAAATATAAAAGAACAGCTGATTGTGGAATTGTACTCTAAATAAAACCTTTTAAAACAAATCAAAAAATGGGAGTTATTCCTTTTCAAAAACCAAATAAGGTGGTAATGAACAAAGCCACCGATTTTCACGGTGTGTTTGAATTTTCACCCCTTGAAAAAGGCTATGGTGTTACTATTGGAAATGCCATGCGCCGCATCCTGCTTTCTTCACTTGAAGGCTATGCAATTACATCTGTAAAAATTCAGGGTGTTGACCATGAGTTTTCTACGATCAAAGGTGTGGTTGAAGACGTTCTCGAAATTATCCTTAACCTTAAACAGGTTCGTTTCAAGGCAAATTCTTCTACCGATGACAATGAGAAGATTTTTATCAGCCTCAAAGGCAAGGACCAGTTTCTTGCCGGTGATATTGGCCGATATACCAACTCATTTAATATTCTTAACCCTGAGCTTGTTTTATGTAACCTTGAACCGACTGTAAACCTGGAGCTTGAACTTACCATTGGTAAAGGTCGTGGTTATGTTCCTGCTGAGGAAAACAAAGTAAAGGATGCTCCTTTAGGTTTAATTGCCACCGATAGTATCTTCACGCCTATTAGAAATGTTAAATACAGCGTAGAAGACTTCCGTGTAGAACAGCGCACAGACTATGAAAAATTGGTCATGGAAGTAACAACCGACGGCAGTATTCACCCGGAAGAAGCCTTGAAAGAAGCTGCAAAAATCCTGATTCAGCATTTTGTGTTGTTCAGCGACGAGAATATTATGCCGGAATCTAAGGTTAGCAAAGCCGTAGAAGAAGTGGACGAAGGGTTCCTGCAAATGCGCAAAATTCTAAAAACACCGCTTGCCGACCTAGACCTTTCCGTTCGTGCCTACAATTGTTTGAAGGCGGCCGAAATAAAGACTCTCGGTGAATTGGTACAATACCACATTGATGACCTTCTGAAATTCCGCAATTTTGGTAAGAAATCCCTGTCTGAACTTGAAGAGTTTGTTCGTGACAAAGGTCTTCACTTCGGAATGGAAATCGCCAAGTATAACTTAAACGAAGATTAAGTGTAATGAGACACGGGAAAAAAGTAAACCATTTAGGACGCACTGCGCCTCACCGCAAAGCGCTGATGGCAAATATGGCATCGTCGCTGATAATTCATAAGCGTATAACTACAACTTTGGCCAAGGCCAAGGCTTTGAGGACATATGTTGAACCCCTGATTACCAAGGGTAAAGACGCAACTACACACAACCAAAGAACTGTTTTTGCTTACCTGAAAGACAAGGAAGCAGTAAAAGAGCTGTTTACCGTTGTAGGTGCCAAAGTAGCTAACAGACCAGGAGGTTACACACGTATTCTAAAAGTGGGTAATCGTATGGGTGATAATGCTGAGATGGCATTCATTGAATTGGTTGATTTTAATGAATACTTCCAGGGTTTTGGAACTGATAAGAAAGAAGCGAAGAAAACCCGTCGTGGTCGCAGTAAGGCTTCATCAAACACCGCTAAAACTACCGTACCTGTAGAGGCTACACCCGTTGTTGCCGAAGAAGTAGAAGCAGAAGTGATTGAAGAAACTGCAGCTCCTGTTGAGAATGTGGTTACAGAAGAAACGACTGTAGTTGAAACATCAGAAGAAACGCAGCCTGAAGTATCTGCATCGGCTGAAGAAACCACTTCGGAAACTGAAACTACCGAAGCCTCACAAGAAAACACTCCTGAAAACCAGGAAGGCGAAGAAGAAAACAAACCTGAATAATTCAGCAGATTTAAACATAAAAAAGCATCCTACAGGATGCTTTTTTTATTTACCGGTTTGTATCATTTTAATGATTTCATGAGCAGGCAAAACACCTGATTTTCGTGAAATCAGTTGGCCGGAATGATACAGCATAAGCGTAGGTACCCCACTGATATTTAACTTGCCGGCAAGGGAAGGGTTTTTGTCTATGTCTATTTTAATAATTTTGACAGCGTCTCCCAATGACAATTTGACTTGTTCCAAAATGGGAGCCAGTGTTTTGCAAGGTCCACACCAGGTGGCATGAAAATCAATCAAGACCGGTAAATCTCCACTAATCAGAGCATCAAATGATGAATTGAGGCTCATGACAATTTGCGTTGAAGTGATTGCCAGCCACCACCATTGTAGGCGCTAAATCCAGCCTTATTTAAAATAGATGCGGCCGAAGCACTGCGCATTCCCGATGCACAACATGTGATGATGATTTTGTTTTTATCTAAAATATTCAACTGTGACTGTAAATCTTGTACTGCAATGTTTTTGGCGTTTTTAATATGTCCACCTTTGAATTCTGCAACGGTACGGACATCCAGTATGATAGCACCTTCATTGATTAGTTTTTTGAAATCAAGGGGCTCCTTCTTCCCAAATAAAGCTGATATTAATCCCATAATTGTTTTATGCAAATTAAAAATGTAGAAACTAAAAACTTTGTGACCTGAGTTACAGAATAAATTCGAATCAGATAGAAAGGCCCATCTCATTCAGCAGATGATCCGCTTTGCCTACATATTTGACTACAAACAATACGTAACGTATGTCGCATCCAATGCTTCGGCTGTATTGATCGTTCCAGGCATAATCATTGATGGTGGCTGTAAAGCTTCTGTCAAAATTGATTCCAATCAGATTGCCATCTGCATCCAATACGGCACTTCCGCTGTTACCACCCGTTGTATCAAGATTGTATAGAAATGCCACAGCCACTTCTCCTGTTTCTTTATCTTTAAAAACTGTGGGTATATCCTTTATTCGCAGTTTATCAGCAACAATGGAAGGCAATCGGTAATCAGGTGCGGTATTGGCCTTTTCAAATACCCCTTTGAGTGTGGTGTAAGGCATGTGAATTTCTGCGTCATTGGGCTTATATCGTTTAATATATCCGTAGGTTAAACGCAATGTGCTGTTAGCATCCGGAATAAATTGACCATTTTTATATTCCTGCTTCAAATCCAGGTATACAGGCATTATGGCTTTTATTTCCTGATCGATTAAGCTCCATTCATATTCTATACGCATGGATTCTTCTTCAACTTCATCAAAAAGTTTGGTTAAGCCACTTTGATAATTCAATAGTTTTTCAGGATTGTTTCGCAATAATCCAAATACAAAGGCGGTATCAAATAATTTATCTTTTTTTGAATTCTGATCAATCCATTGTGCTATGGGCAGTTTCCCGTTTACTTTTAATTTAACTTTTCGATTATCATTGATTTTTGGAAGCAGCTCCTTAAGAACAGAAATTTCCAAGGTTTTATCAATAACAGTATAATTCTGCCGCATTGCGGCAGCAAACGCTGTAATGGTTTTCTTTTTTTGCTCTGCATTGCCTTTGTTAAATGTGCTCTTAAATTGTCTTATTGACTGGGCTGCATAGAATGGACCTGATTGGTTATACAGGAACTGGTAATGGTAACGCTGAGCTGCCAGTTCAGTTTTTCTTGCCCAGAGGGTTTGTAATTTTGGAATGGCAAGTTTGATGGCCTCATCATTTTTCGTTTCTGATAATTTCATCATCATAGCCTCATCGTTTATTTTTTGATCAACCAAACCCGTTCTCATCAATCCCTGCATTTTCCCCCGATAATTCTTCTCTACATTTTCCAGCCCCTGAATCTCTTTTGCAAATGCCAGAAACTTGGACTCGTTTCCTTCACTCAATGTTTTCATTTGCCGTATATACCAGCTATACCATTTTTGAATGGTAGGCAGCTGAACTTCCTGCTGGAATTTCAGGTATGGAGCACTTTCGTGACGGTAGGTGCGCCCCGGATAACCCATGATAAAGACGAAGTCGCCCTCTTTGGTGCCATTGGCATTTATTTTAAGGTGTCGTTTGGGTTTGAATGGAACATTATTCTCGCTGTAGGGAGCAGGTTTTCCGTCAGGGCCTACATAGGCTCGCACCATACCAAAATCACCATTGTGTCTTGGCCATTCCCAGTTATCAAGATCACCTCCAAATTGTCCTATGGTGACAGGTGGCGCAAATACCAGCCTTACATCCGGTATCAAAAGATAACGAAACAGCATGTAGCTTTTTCCTACAAACATTTCTGAAACTTCCATTGTCAGGTCAGGGTTTTTCACTTTCTCTTCTTCAAGAATCTTTTTGATGTTACCTGATATTGCCTTTGCCCTGGCCGATGGATTTAAATCTTTAGTTACACCTTGTAAAACCAATGCAGAAACATCTTCGAAGGACTGGGTTATCCTACAGGGCATTTGTATAGGCAATTCCTTGGTTTTATCTGCGGCTACAAACCCATTTTCAAGATAATTATTGTCTGCAGTGCTTAAATCTGCGACTCCACCATATACACAGTGATGATTAGTGATAATTAAACCTTCCGAAGAAATAAAGGAACCTGAACATCCACCAACTTTCACCAATGCATTGGCCAGGGAAACTTCACCGGGTGAGAATAAATCCTTTGTTGACAATTTCAATCCGGCATTCTGCAATGCTTTTTCATCAAGATAATTAAGTGGAAACATTCCCTCATCTTTGGTGGCGGAAATAGAAACCAAACCTACGCAGAGCAGGGAAAGCACAACTACAGTAATATTTCTCATGTTGATTTTAATAATTGATGCAAAAGTAAACTTTAGGTTGGGTGTATGCAAAGAACAAAAAGCACTAACATCCAAACAGGCGCTTTGGCGCACAGTCGGGTGGATAACGGCAGGACTATTGTTTTCCATAGTGATTTATTTCTTTCATCACAATTTACATAACCTTCATTCTGTAGCAGATTACCGAAATTTCAAGGATACATACAAAAGTAATTTTATTGTATTTGATGATGTAAGTAAATGCCGGGAATCCTTTTCAAAAGAAGCACTGGTGAGCTATATAACCGGCTATTTTGTTGAGTATTCGCTCAGTGTAGATAATCTATTTGTTATGCTGCTTATTTTCAGTTCATTCGGTATCAGTCTTTCTGATCAAAAGAGAATTCTGGTATGGGGTGTTATTGGAGCCGTTCTGATGAGATTTCTTTTCATTTTTTTGGGCGGACTTATGATACAGCAGTTTCACTGGATGATCTATTTATTTGGTGGTTTTCTAATAGTTACCGGTCTCAAAATGCTCTTTTCGCAAGATAATAATGATACCATTGACACAGAAAATCATCGTGTTTTTAAATGGGTTTCCCGATTTTTTAGAATCAGCGAAGAAAAGAACCCCAATGGTAAATTTTTTATGGTAAAGGATGGCAAACGTTATGCAACGATTTTATTTGTTGTGCTCGTGCTGGTAGAATTTACAGATGTTTTATTTGCCGTTGATAGTGTGCCTGCTATTTTTGGGATAACCCTCGATCCTTACCTGGTTTTCTTTTCAAATATCTTTGCCATTATGGGATTGAGGAGCCTGTTTTTTCTGCTCGGGCATGGTATTAAAAACCTCAGTACTCTTCAGTATGGACTGTCTCTCATACTTGTTTTTATTGGTGTAAAGATGATTTTTCAAAAACAACTTCAAAACCTGGGATTCAATGAGGTTCATGCTTTGCTTGTTTTGGGCTGTATTTTGGTGTTGACCTATATTTCCTCATTCCTTTTCCCCAAAAAGTCTTTGGATTAGCATTCTGGTCACATTTTACCCACATTATCTAACTTACTAGAAAAAATAGGCGAAATTTGAACCCTTGAAGTGAGTTCATTAAAAATTCCCGCATTGCTGGTGCTACAGGATGGCACCGTTTTTCGTGGCACAGCCATTGGTAAAATCGGAACTACAACCGGCGAAATTTGTTTTAATACCGGCATGACCGGCTACCAGGAAGTCTTTACAGATCCTTCATACACAGGACAAATTCTCATTATGACCAATGATCATATTGGGAATTACGGTGTTAGGGATGCAGAAGTGGAAAGTGATTCCATCAAAATTGCAGGCCTGGTTTGTAAAAAGTTTTCCCAGCAGTTCTCCCGGAAAATGGATTCTTACAGTTTAGATACCTACTTTACTGAAAATAATCTCGTGGGAATTGCTGATGTAGATACCCGGCAAATAGTAAGACATATCCGTGATTCAGGAGCCATGAACGCCATCATCAGCAGCGAAACCGAAGATGTTGATGAACTCAAAAGGCAATTGAGTGCTTGCCCTGATATGTCAGGACTGGAGCTTGCCAGCACCGTGAGCAGCGATTCCTTCCATACACTGGGTAACGAAGATGCTCCTATACGTGTTGCTTTACTTGATTACGGAAGCAAGAAAAATATTGCCAGGTGTCTTATGGAACGCGGCTGTTATATCGGTGTGTTTCCTGCAAAATCTGCTTCAGCAGATGTTTTGGCTTGGAATCCTGATGGAATTATGATTAGCAATGGTCCTGGTGACCCGGCCAGCATGGACTATGCTATAGCCTGTGTGCGGGACCTTGTAGAAAAAGGAATTCCAACATTTGGTATCTGCCTTGGCCATCAGTTGCTTTCACTCGCCAGTGGTCTCACCACCTACAAAATGCATCATGGGCACAGAGGTTTAAATCATCCGGTAAAAAACCTGGTAACAGGCAGAAGTGAAATCACCAGTCAGAACCATGGTTTTGCGGTGAAATATGAAGATTCGGCCAACGAAAAAGTAATGCTTACCCATTTAAATCTGAACGATAACAGCGTGGAAGGTATTGCCCGAAAAGACAAACCGGCTTTCAGCGTACAATATCACCCTGAAGCGTCTCCCGGACCACACGACTCTATGTACCTCTTCGATCAGTTTATAGAATTAATCCAGAAACACAAATCCTAATTAACCAAATAATGAGTGCTATTGTTCATGTTCATGCCCGTCAGATACTGGATTCCAGAGGCAATCCTACCGTTGAAGCCGAAGTATTTACCGAAGATGGCGGTTTCGGAAGAGCCGCAGTGCCAAGCGGTGCAAGTACCGGGATTCACGAGGCTGCCGAATTGAGAGACAATGACAAATCTGTTTTTATGGGTAAAGGCGTTCTTAAGGCAGTAGATAATGTAAACAATATCATTGCGGATGCCATCGAAGGCATGGAGGTTACTTCACAAAATGAAATTGACAAGGCAATGATTGAGCTGGACGGAACACCGAACAAGTCTAAACTCGGCGCAAACGCAGTTTTGGCAGTTTCGATGGCTGCAGCCCATGCCGCAGCCGATGAGGTGGGTGTGCCGCTATACCGCTACATTGGGGGTGCCAATGCCAATATTTTGCCCGTACCCATGATGAATATTCTGAACGGAGGTGCGCATGCAGATAATAAAATTGATTTTCAGGAATTCATGGTCATGCCTGTGAAGGCAGATAATTTTTCCCATGCACTCAGAATGGGCGTGGAGGTATTTCATCACCTAAAATCTGTTCTTAAAGACAAGGGATATAGTACAAATGTGGGAGATGAAGGTGGTTTTGCGCCCAACATACAAAGCAATGAAGAAGCCATAGAAACAGTATTAAAGGCAATAGAGAAAGCCGGATATAAACCCGGCGTAGATATGTATATTGCTATGGATGCCGCAACCAGTGAGCTCTATAAGGAAGATGAGAAACTGTACGTATTTAAAAAATCCGATGGGCGTAAGTTCAGCAGTGAAGAGATGGTGGACTATTGGGCTGGCTGGAGTGGGAAATACCCCATTATTAGTATTGAAGATGGCTGTGCCG
>RGEC01000200.1 GCA_009918425.1 Bacteroidota bacterium | reverse complement strand
GATTACCAGTTTAAAAGACATTGGTTCATTCAAACACAATGGTTGCAATCTATGCGCGGCAAATATGGCAATGCCATGCGCCATGCATCTTATCTGATGATTGGTCCGCGATACGAATCTGACCTGTTTGCGTTTACCCTGCCTGTGATGCTGGAATACGACTACCGCAGCCTAAGACCTGCAGCCAGTATGCGTATTGGACCCATTTATATCGGCACAAACAGCCTGCTTTCTGCTGTAAGAACCCGGAATGTAAAAGACCTGGACTATTTTATTGGCATTAGTTTCGGCGATATTCCGGGTGCCTGGATTGACCGACTGGGTAGTGATAAAGAAGAGAAAGAGAAAATAAAACGGGCGCAATCATGCGATAAAATGTAGTGCCATGATAACAGCAGCTGACATCGCCTTTGAAGACCGTAAAATCAGGTGGGTAACCATCGGTTTTGTTGTGCTGTCGATATACAGAAGCCTAAGCGTCGCCGCCGGACAGTTTATTTACAACGGCTACAACCTACCCAACGAAGACTGGGCATATCTGGCAGGAATTCTCATCCTGTTGATCATGCTGCTGTTCAACAAGAAGACCACGGCAGTTGCATTTCTAACGGCTATATTTTATGTAAAATTTGAAACTGTTTTTGGTTCAGGATCAGTCAGCACCGCACTGCTGATTCATTTCTGCTACTTCCTGGGCATGTGGAACTGGTTGAAAAATAAATACCAGCTACTGGAACCCGAAAATGCCGGGGAAGCCAACATTATTTTAAATAAATTATATTGGATGCTTTTTGCCGGCTATGGTGTTATCAATGCTTTATCCGGTTTTATTCACTGGGCAGATCCATTTTGGCGAAACGGCAATGCCATGGAATTAATTGTTTCTAATGCCTATATGGGTAGGTTTTTTGAATTTTTCCGTGAGATGAGAATTTTATACCCCAAAACCATGGATGTATTTTTCGCATTGAACACATGGGGTGTATTTATCACACAGATAATTTTAACACCACTTTTTGTTACTAAATACGGCAGAAAATTCATTGGAATATGGTTTGTTATTCTGCTCATTCACATTTTTATATTGTTGAGAATTGTGTTGTTGCCACATTTCACACTACTGCTTTTTATTTTGTTGTTTTACACTAAAACCAAGCCATTGTATGGGCTTGAACTGATAAAACCCGACAGTAATTACATTCCATTAAAGCGATTCATGTGGATTGGCTATTCCGTCTTGCTTTTATTGATATTGCTAAAAACACCCGTGGTAAGTCAAGGTACGGATAAATTCTTCTGGTTTTTCAGGGAATGGGATACCAAAGTTTGGTTTAACAAAAGGGTAACCCAGTTGGGATTGGGACAAGGTGATATTTTAAACAAGCAGTTTTTAAACGGTTCCCGAAGATTTTTAATCATGCACAAGCAACAAGGGAAAACCGACACCCTGAAAATTATGGGTACAAAAGGCGAGCGATTGCAATACTTACCCGATCCTCTATCCATACAACACCAGGGATTAGAGGCAATATACGGCAACGTAGGCGCCCATATCGTTGCATATGATTCATTCACCTATATGAACTCACCCACACCCTACAAATGGAAAGGCCGTGCAGTGGAGCGCATAATCCGAATCGATTATTTTGTGAAAGGGCGCAAAGGCAAAAATGAATACGAAGTAGAATTCTGGGAACGCAAAAAACCGCATAAAAATGGTGTACCCAGCTGGGATTAAGACTATACTTTTAATGGCAACAACGAACCCATTCGCGTTTCTAGACATCGCAAATAATATCAGGAATTGTTTTTTACATGAAAACTTCCGTTTTTTGAAATCTTAAATACCCTCAGATGGCAAAATGTAATGACTGTGATTATCCCTATGCGACAGGAAATGTGTGTCCTAACTGTGGTTCGAAAAACCCCAGTGGCAAGTCAAGTGGCGGTGGTGCCATCTTGCTAATAATTATAATTATCATCGCCTTAGGGTACTGCAAATAAGAAAGCCTGCTTGTATTGCCCGCTTACACATTGAATAAAAAGTGCATACAGTCGCCGTCTTTCACCACATACTCTTTGCCCTCTACCCTTAATTTTCCTGCTGCACGGCAGGCCGCTTCTGTCTTTAGCGAAACATAATCCTGGTAGGCAATCACTTCAGCGCGAATAAATCCTTTTTCAAAATCGGAGTGAATTACACCGGCAGCCTGCGGGTAGTCCAGGCGCGCACTTCCTTCACCCCCACCGTGAAATAGGTAATATAATTTAAAAGCTTGTAGGCTGCTTTAATCAGCTTTTCAACACCGCTCTCGGTGAGTCCCATTTCTTCCAGAAACAATTTGCGATCTTCGAAACTCTCCAATTCAGCTATTTCAGCCTCTATAGCTGCTGAAATAATGAGGATGCCGGCATTTTCATCAGCAATGGCCTGCTTTACCTTTTCCACATGGGCGTTACCATTCACTACACTTTCCGGATCCACATTGCACACATACAACACAGGTTTATCGGTCAGCAAATGCATGTCCTTTAGCAGCGCCCGTCTTTCCGCATCAATACTCAGTGTGCGACAATTCTTGCCTTGCTCAAGGTGCGCCTTAAAAGCTTCCAACACTTCCAGCAAGCGGGCTGCTTCTTTGTCACCTGCTTTGGCCTGTTTGTGAATTTTAGCAATACTTTTTTCAATGGATTCCAGATCCTTCAACTGAAGTTCTGTATCAATAATTTCCTTATCAGCAACCGGATCTATCTTTCCATCCACATGAATTACGTTGGGATCATCAAAACATCGCAGCACATGCAGTATAGCGTGGGTGTTTCGGATATTTCCCAGAAACTGATTGCCCAGTCCCTCGCCTTTGCTGGCGCCTTTAACCAGTCCGGCTATATCAACAATTTCAATGGTGGTAGGAACCACATTTTGGGGATTCACCAGTTCTGTGAGCACAGTAAGCCGTTCATCCGGAACGGTAATCGTTCCTACATTGGGCTCAATGGTACAGAATGGAAAATTGGCAGCCTGTGCTTTCGCACTGCTCACCGCATTGAAGAGTGTGGATTTACCCACATTGGGCAGTCCGACGATTCCGCATTGTAAACTCATGTTTTATTAGTTAGGAGTTGAGAGTTAGGAGTTGAGAGTTGATTATTTATTATTAGATTTTGAAGTCAAAATAATAGCAGTAAGGATTTTTCTAATTTCGATAATTTCATTGAGCAGGATCTCTGTTTCAGCCGTTTCTGAAAATTTTAGAAGCTTAAGCCAATATTCAGTTTCATTCGCTTCTTTCAAGGCAATGGACAATTTATGCTGAAAATCCTTTGTACTGACACCACCCAAAGCTTCATTAATATTGGCACCTATGGATGTTCCTGATCGAAGTACTTGTTTACTTAAAACAAATTCATTGTTATTGATGAGTTCTTTATTCAAAGCAATAATTTTAAGCGCAAATTCAAAGGCCTTTTTTAAAACTATTGAATCTTCTCTGTTTCCCATTTTATCATGTAAAATAAACGATAAACACCAACTATTAACTCTAAACTCCTAACTCTAAACTCTCAACTATATCAAGTCTCCAATATCCTGTATCACCTTCCTGGCCAGGGCATCTGCGGTATTCTGGGTATTGCTTTCGGCATATATACGAATTATGGGCTCTGTGTTGGATTTACGCAAATGGACCCAGTCTCCGTCAAATTCTATTTTTACGCCATCAATGGTATTGATGGGGTGCTTTTTGTATT
>RGEC01000199.1 GCA_009918425.1 Bacteroidota bacterium | reverse complement strand
ACCGCAGATGACGTAGGAAAGCCCGCCTGCCCAACTTTTGCGAAATGATAGGCCAGGGCCTGCATTTCTGGGTTGTGCCCCACCACGAGTATGCAATTGGCTTTTAGGTTGTTGATGGCTGCAATATACTCATGAGCCCGACCCATGTACAAAGGCGCGTGGTACACAATATGTTCTGCCGGATATTCAAAAACGTTGGCAACAACTTGTGCTGTTCCTGCCGTTCGCGTAGCAGGACTGCTGAGAATCATCTCGGGTTGGATTCCTTTTTCTTTCAGCCATTCGGCGGTTTGTTCGGCTTCCTTGCGGCCGCGGTTTTGCAGCGGCCTCTCAAAATCGTTGAAGGCATCTTCTGCATCCACGGCTTTGCTGTGTCGCATAAAAATGATGGTTTTGCCCATGCTCAGGATTTGCTAAGCCGCAGGAGTTTCAGCCCTGCCCAGCACCAGCCGGCTATCATCAATACACCACCAATGGGCGTTAAAGCCCCCAGTTTTTTCAGCGATGCAGCCAGTATTTCGTTCAGTCCGATAAAATACAAACTCACCGAAAAGATCCACATGCCTGCCAGTATCAGTAAAATGGGCTTTTCCAGTGCCTTGCCGAACATGGAAAGAAGTATTATACCCAGTGCCGTATAGATTTGATACCGAACGCCGGTTTCAAACACATCAATGTAGCGCTCTGACGCAATACCCTTTAATCCATGCGCTCCAAAAGCACCCAGCGCGATACCTGCACCCAGCAGCATTGCTCCCAGTGCAGTAAGCCTGTACAAAGGTTTATCAGTCATCCAGCGCCTTTTCTATCAGGGTGAGGACGTAGTTGCGGTGGTCCTTGCTGTCTTTATCGCCGCCAGTGCTGCTTTTCAGCTTGCGGGTAATGTCCTGCAGCTGCGCAGTAGCCCTGGCCTTGCTGATTTCATCGTGGCGGCTATTGCCTTTCAATCCGGTAATCGAGATTAAGCGCTCTGTGTAGTTGATCTGCAATACCTGGCGGAAACTGTTTACATTGCTATTCAGGTCTTCGTCAAAAATGGCTTTGGAGAGGTCGCCCAGCATTTCGCCCACACTGTATTTGTTGCCATACAGGCGGCTGTCGCTCAGGCGCAGCATCATGCTGGGGCTGAGCAAATGATCCAGCACCCCGCTTTGCATAGCATCTACGCGGCTGTGGAACTTGGGATCTTCGCCGGCACCAAAGAAGTTGAATCCGCGGCGCTGGGGTTGCAGGTATGCGGTAATTTCAGCCGGCACTTCCATAGCATTGGGCGCAAAAGCATATTTGGCCAGCGCGTTCATGGCGCGTTTCTGGTCTGCATAACTTACAGGGGTGTAGGGCTGTGTGCTGCCCGAAGCAGGTGCTACGCGTTCTACATATACACCGCCCACATAACGGCTGATGATGCCGGCCATCTGGCTGTAGGCACCGGAAAGACTTCCATACGCATTGCGCATTTCCTGCCAGCTTACTCCGCTGGTATAGCGGTTTTTAAGGCCGCGCATCAGCGTTTGCACCTTTTCTATGCGCTCAATGCCGTAGGTAATGGCATCCGAACTCAGGTCGTTTACCATTACGCGCGGATCAATGGCTTTTCCGGGCGCACGCATGTCATCCGCATCGTTGCCAAAAGTGAGGGCTTTCTCGCCGCTGCGAGATAATATTTTGGCGAGTCTTTCGCTCTCCGCTTTTTCATCGTCTGCGGCAATGCTGTAGCCGTATTCAATGGCCCACATGTCGTAAGGACCTGGAGCAGTCTGACAGTAATCTACTGCATTTACATCACCATTCAGGTTGATGGCGGGATAGTCCATTACCGAGCCGATGAGGCCGTTGGCGGTTATGTTCTTATCCTTTAGTTCTGCAGGACTCAACAGCTGACTGGCTTTCATGTTGTGCTGCAAGCCAAATGTGTGGCCCATTTCATGCAATACCAGGTAGTGCAGGCTCTGGTGAATAAGTTTGGTAACCGCTACCTCAGAAGCACCGGAAGCGCGCATCATTTCCGTGCCCAGTAGCATTTCGTTGTGCAGGGTATGGCCTGCCTCACAATGGTGCCCGTTGGGTTTTTTGATATCGTATAGTTTTTCTGCAACAATGCGGTTGGTGACAAACACATATTCCAGCATGATGTCGGCACCCAGAATTTCTCCGGTGCGTGGATTGACAAAACTGGGTCCGTAGCCGCCGAAGGGTGGGTTGGGACTGCTGGTCCAGCGCAGCACATTGTAGCGGATGTCGCCTGCATCCCAGTCTGCGGTATCAGGCTGTTCCTTAATCTGAACTGCATTGATAAAGCCCAGGGGTTCGAAAGCCTTATTCCATGCCTCGCCGGCGGCTTTAATGGTAGCGCGGAATTCCTTGGGTGTGGTATTTTCAATCCACCAAACCACAGGCTTTATGGGCTCGCTTTTGGCAGCTGAGGGGTCTTTCTTGCGTAAATCCCAGCGGTGGATGAGGTCACGATAGTTAATAGCCGCGGTGGTGGTCATATCGTTCACCTGGTCAGAGAAATAACCTACGCGGGGATCGTCAAAACGGGGTTTGTAGCCATCAGCAGGCATTTCAATCAGGCTGTGCTGCACCACCACATTGGTGGCACGGGCGTCAGTTACCTCTTCGCTGCCTCCGTTAATGGGGTAGGGGTTTTCAAACACATAGCGCACAACCAGATCGGTATTCATGGGGTAGTTTTTCAACTGCTCATAGCGGGTTTTGGTGCGGCTTAGGCCGCCCAGGTTGAATGCCATAGGGTTGCCGGGGAAACCGCTGGGTTTTATCTGGTGCAGTTTTTCACCCAAAAACAGTTCATCGGCGTCGATGAGGTATTCACCTGACTTTTCATCCGAAGCAACAATTTTTTCATAGGCCAGTGAGCTGTGGCTGATATTGGCGTTGGAGCTTTTGCTTATTTCGTTGTTGGGGTCGAAATAGAAACTGGTGTTTTGCTGCTCAAAATCGATGTATTCAAAATGCTTTTTGATTTTGAAAATGCGGCTGCCACGGAATTGTCCGCGGTGAAAACCGGCATCTGTTACGCCATTTTCGGTGTAGGTGAAATGGATGAACTCTTTGTTGAGCTGCTCTTTTTTAATAAGCAGATAAGCTTTGCCGGTGGCTGTATCCCTAAACAGGGTGAACAAACCCGGTATGCGCTTGCAGCTTTTGGTTTTGGAAGCGATTGTAGGCTTGTCGTCTTTGGGTTTGGGTGCTTCAGCGGCGGCGGGAGCACCTTTTTTCTTGTCGTTTTTCTTTTTCTGGGCCAGAACGGGAACGGTGGCTGCAGCGAGTGCCATTCCCAGCAGTAAGGTTCTTTTCATCATAAAAGCGTAACTGCAATGATACGCAGTAACAGGTGATTTTTCGCCAAAACCCGTTGTATGTGTAGGATTATTCGATGGTAACCTGCCTGTTTTCAAAGGCTACCACCATGCCCGGATAGATTTTATTGCGGCGGCGGGTTTCGGTTTGACCGTTCACTTTTACAAGGCCATTGTCGATGGCATTGTTGGCATCGGCACCGGTTTCTACCCAGCCCAGCAGTTTGAGCAGGGCATTGAGGTGTATGTATGGGGTTGTGATTTTCATATAGGTTATGCAAGCGCCGGTGCTTCTTCGGAGATCTTTGTTTGCAGTAATAATTTCAATATGCAAATTTCGGATTTTATGGTATTTAATGTTAATGAATTTGATGCTTGGAAAAAGAAAAACCAATGTTGCTATGTTGATGGAAATAATGTAAAATTGTAGAATAA
>RGEC01000198.1 GCA_009918425.1 Bacteroidota bacterium | reverse complement strand
TGGCTTGGGTCAACCGCGCAGCGCGCTCATCAAACTGTGCCTGGCCGGTGGGGTCACGGTCCTGGGCGGTGTGGTTGGCCACAGCCTGATCGCCGGCCATGAAGAATGGCTGCCCTTTTGGCTCACCTTGGCCAGCAGCAGCTATATCTATGTCGCCTTGGCTGACTTGATTCCCCAATTGCAAAAGCGCCTGACTGCACCGGCCACGGCGGCGCAAATTGGCTGGCTGTTTGCCGGCATTGCCCTGGTCACAGGGGTCACCCAGCTCGGGCATTTGCACTAAGGCGGTGTCCTGGCTCGCCGCCAAGGCGCTGCCATGATGCAGGCATTTTGTGTTTTCCTGTGTCCACGAAGTGGACCAGCGCTCAGCAGGCCGCCAAAGCCCGATAACGCCCATTTGCCACCAGATTGGTGCAAAAAACCCTATTATTGTTGTATGAATTCCTATAGATTAGAGCCTCAGGACGATGGTTTTATAGTGATACAGAACGATGAAAAACTAATGGGAGCATTTGGTACACTCCCCATGTGGTTTGAATCAGAAACTGCTGCGCGCAACTACATGGAAACGCCAGATAGTCAGCCTGACAATATGCAGGCAGCGCTGCAAACCCTAATTACGCAACTGCGCTATAAAACAGGAGACCCATTACAACTGAACGCTGAAGGAATTAAGAATGCAATGAATGCCGATGCCGTATTTTATCCTTACCCCGGACCGGAATCAGTAGAGCAACACATGTATTTTGAGCCATTACGCGATTTTCTTGAAAAACAGGAATTTAAATGGAGAGACTTAGATCTAACAGATCCTTTTGATGAAGTCGAAACAACACCCATACTGAAAATTGTACAACGATTATCTCTTGCAGATCAAGCAAGGTTAATCTATTTGATGATTAATACCCATAACCTATTTATTGCATCATTGTGCTACATCGCTAATAATATTTCCATGCACACTTTTACAGAGATTTGGTTGTTTAATGAAGGATCTTCAGTAAATAGGAAAAGTAAAGCATACCAAAGTAAAGCTTCAATGTTAGAACGATTAAGTTTGGTCATTTAAGCTAAGCATTGACATTGGGTTGGTTCCTCCGCTTGCCTCCCGGTTAGCGTCCCCGCCAATTGGCCTTAGTGATTGCAGTGTGCGCCAACTACAAACCTCAATCCAAATTCATACCCAGCGTGAAGGTCAAAAACACACGATTGCGCTGGTATGTGAGCTCCTGGTCTTCGGAGGCAAACTGCGGATTGCTGATGGGGTAAGGCGTATAATACCCCGCCGCCGACTGTGAACTCAAAGCAAAATCAAAATAGTAGTCCTTGTCGCGCAATCCGAAACCACAGGCAAGCACCGTATTGGCTTTCTTCAGTGTTACGTCCAAACCGGCAACATTCGGGTTATAAGGGGAAGGCAAAACACCAAATCCGGCCCTAAATCGATAGGCTTGGTCTTTGTTTTCCGGGTTGGGAAAATTCATTTCAGCCCCAACACGCACATTGGTCACATTGCGGTAATTGCGCCGTATAGCACTGTTCTCGGCATTGAAGGTAAATACATCATCGGCACGCAGACGGGCAGATCCATAGTTATAAAACTCAAAATCTGCATTGATGAGCATGAACTTCTGTATCACAAACCCTATACCCGCATTGAAGCGTGAAGGAGTAGTAATCTTGTATTTGTAGGTGTTCAGCGGATCATTGTACTGGGCTGTCCAGTCACCCACAGCCCCGGGATCAGCTTTGGGCGCAATGGAATAGCCATATTCGCTGTTAAGGGTATAGGTTCGTGGGGTATGCACCGATGCTGCCAGGCGCAATTGCTCCGTAGGGCGCACAATTACCCCCACTCGGGCTGCCCAGGCACCTCCCTTGTCTGTAAACTTGCTTTGGTAATCCAGCGAGGCCAAGTCTATTGTGCTTATATCTGCCAGATCTAGGCGTCGCTTATCCTGTTCCAACATACTCAAATCTTCGCTGTAACGCAGAGAAGAGTATAATAAGCCCAGACCGAGCATGACCTTGTTAGAAAAGTTTAACCCTACCGTACCTTGATACTCATAAATAGCACCCTTGCTCACAATTTCGCCGGTCTGATCGTTGTTTCTCACACTATCCTTGTAGGCAGACGTGTAGAGACCCGTGCCACCCCGGTCATAATCTATAACCCAGGCATTATAGGCAAGCCCGGGTAATGAGCCTTCCACCAATTTTGAAGGATCTCCATCCCTGTTGGCAACCTCTGCAAAAAAATCAGTTATAGATGACCTTCGGTTGTTTCCCTGAAATGCCATGGTACCGCCAAACGTAGCCAGTCTGTTCATGTGAAATCCGTAGCAAACGGCACTCAAACCCTTTTTACGGGGCTTCCCGGTTGCATCATACTGCACATCAGCATTTACATAGTGGATAGAAGGCAAATTAAAATTCAGCCTTGCCTCCCGTATGTTCTCTCCTAGATAATTTGCGTTATAAACGGTGTTTTGGAACTGAGCACCTATATTAAACTCACTGCGTCGGAAAGTAGCAATACCCGCGGGATTGGTCATTACTGCAGAAGCATCGGCACCGATAGCAGAAAATGAACCTGCCATACCCAAAGTTCTGGCGGTGCCACCTGAACCGATGGTGCTGTAGCGAAGCGCATCGAACTCGCTTTGAGAGAAAAGTGAAAAGGCAACCCCAAAATACAGGGTTAACAGACTTAAGACTGACCTCATGTAAAAACTGTAAGGTGTTTAACGCCTGCGACCCGAAGTGCCCTGAACCGCGTTTGATGAACGCCCGCCACCATTGAATGAACCCTGCTGGGTGTTGCCGGAAGGCGTCCAGTTGGAACTTCTGGATGAAGGATTGCTGTTGATATTGCCGGAAGGAGCCGTGCTGCCGCTGCTCCAGGAACGAAAGAACCACCGCCCCAGTACATATAGGGATTATACATCTGGTTGTAATACATCCAGTAGGGATCATTAAAGGAATTCCACGACATACTACCCATCATCCACGGATTGTTCCAGGGGTTACCCATCATCATCGGATTTCCCCAACTATTTCCCATCATCCAGGGGTTGCCCATCATCATGGGATTGTAGCCCATGTAGGGATTAAAACCCATACCAAACATAGGCGACATGCCAACCCTGAAACCATTGCAGGGCTGCATCATGGCTACCGGCCTGTGAGCAGGCTGTAGGGTGCTTCCGCCAAAATGGCGCATACGGTCGGCATAGGTTTGTCCATAACTGCCTGAGCGCTGCGGCGAAGCCGGGTTAAATTCACCTGTAGCCACGCCTTCGGCATAAAATCCGCGACCCTTGAGGTCTGAGGCGGTAAAATAAGCATCGTCGTAGTTTCCGGCCTGCGAAACGGTCTTAAGACCGGAGCAGGATGAAAGAACCAGCAAAGCTGTCAAAATTGGGAAAGTGAATTTCATTCTGTTGGTAAACATGGTTTGTCGCTATTTTGTTTAAGCACTTACGGTAAAGATAGTACCTTTGCATATCAAAATTACAAAAATTATTCCATACTTACAATAGACATGGCATTTGAAAAGGTAAAACGCGAAGAAAATTACAGTGAATGGTATAACAACCTGGTAAAAAACGCAGATCTGGCAGAGCACAGTGCGGTGAAAGGCTGCATGGTGATTAAGCCTTATGGTTTTGCCATCTGGGAAAAAATGCAGCAGCAGCTCGATAAAATGTTTAAGGACACAGGCCACCAGAATGCCTATTTCCCGCTGTTTGTGCCCAAAAGCCTGTTTGAAAAAGAAGA
>RGEC01000197.1 GCA_009918425.1 Bacteroidota bacterium | reverse complement strand
TATTTCATTTAGCAGGCGTTAAAGGATCAATTGAGGTTACAAAAACTAAACCAGCCAGTTTTTTAGTTCCATTATTGATGTTTAATACAAACAGCAGAGGGTGTTTTTACCATTGAACACTTAAATGCATGTGGAAAACTTTCGCAGCTTTATTATCGACAAAAGGCACTTTTCAAAGGATAAATCACTGCCTGTTAAAAAAAAGACCCCCTTTTACGGCGGTCTTTTTTTGAAGTTATATTTTAATATTAAGTGCGTTACATAAAAAAACGGATTATCCAATAACACAATCCGGCTACAGCTGCACTTACCGGGATGGTCAGCAGCCAGGCAACCAATAGGTTGCGGGTTACACCCCAGCGCACAGCGCTCAACCGCTTTGTGGCACCCACCCCAATGATAGAACCGGTAATAGTGTGTGTGGTACTAACAGGAATGCCCATCTGTTCGGTCATGAAAAGGGTTACGGCACCCGCTGTTTCTGCGCTTACACCTTCCAGCGGTGTTACCTTGGTAATTCGGGTTCCCATGGTTTTTACAATTTTCCAGCCGCCGGTAAGTGTTCCAAGACCTATGGCACCATAACACGCCAACGGTACCCAGTTTGGAAGATCCTTAAAATCACTCATATCGCCATTGGCAATGAATGCTGCACCGATGATCCCCATAACCTTTTGAGCATCATTGCCGCCATGGCCCAGAGAAAACGCCGCCGATGAAAGCAACTGCAGTTTCTTAAACATATTGGCAGTGCGGTTTGCAGAGGGTTTGCGCAGTTTATCAATATAAATGTAGGACAACACAAAAATCAGAATTACCCCCAGAAGTGAGTAACGAAGAAAGGAATTATCGGCTTTCCCAATTTCTTTGGTCAGGTCTTTGGTTAAATCAATTTTGAAGGCTTTTTTCAGTTTATCTTCATCAGATCCGCTAAAACCCATGGCGTTCGAAACAGCAACAGCAAGACTGTCTGCACCAATTTCCCTGTGTTGTATAAAGAGTGGCTTCAGCCCATTTATTTTGGCTGTCAACGCCTCCAGTTGAGGCTTTTTGGATTCATCATAAAAAGCGTCTTTTTTCAGACGATCCAGTTTGGCTGTTTTGCTTACAATTTCCTTTAGCTTGCCGGTTTCCAGTTCCTTGAAAGAAATGTTCGCGGCGATATTGTTTGCTACTTTTTCAGCTCCTAGCGTCGGATAATCCCGGAGAAATTTCAGGGCCGTATCATAATTGGCAGTGGCTACTGCCAGTTTTGTTTTGGAATCTTGATTATTTGGGTTCTTCTCAACCTCTTGGTTGAATTTGTCTACCTGAAAAAACTTTTGCATGTTTTCTTCCATTTTACCCTGCTGGAAATGCAAAAACATAGCCCAGGTAGCAACAGATGCTGCCCCGATTATACCGAGCTTAATCCATAAATTTCGGTGTATTGTTACCAGCGCAATAAACATTGAAATTATCATCCCTATCAGGGGGGCAAGGAAAATAAAGAGAAGGGTTTTAACTATTTTCCCCATTTCAACTACACTGCTAAAAGCTACAAAACCCTTGGACATATAGGCATGCGCAACCGCTGCACCGGCAAAGCCTCCGATGAGCGTATGCGATGAAGATGAGGGAATGCCATACCACCAGGTTAGCAAGTTCCAGAAAATAGCTGCAATTAAACCTGCTAAAATCACAGGTAATGTTATATAGGTATCAATAACGGTTTTGCCGATAGTATTGGCAACAGCATGGTCCTTGAATATAAAGAAGGCAGCAAAATTGAATAAGGCTGCCCACAACACCGCCTGCAATGGCGTCAACACCTTGGTACTGACCACAGTGGCTATGGAATTGGCCGCATCATGAAAACCATTGATGTAATCAAAAATTAAGGCCAGGGCAATAATGACAATTAAGAGTGGTGTCATGAAAAGAAGGGGATAAAGGGTTGTTAGGCGTATTTTACGATAATGGTTTCAATTACATTGGCAACATCCTCACATTTATCGGTAGCTACTTCCATTACGGTATAAACCTCCCTGCGGCGTATAAGTTCCTTGAAGTCATTTTCGGTTTCAAACAGTTTTTTAATACTCATATCAAATATGTCATCCGCGTGATTTTCAAGGCTGTTTACTTTTACCAGGCACTCCGATATTTTCTCCGGGCGCTTAAGCTCGCGCAATTGCATAACTGCCTTGCTAATTTCGGTAGCGCTTTGGTTGATTACTTCCGCCATTTTCTGAATACCCTGATCGTTCGGATTTACCCCGTGAAACTGAATTTTCTTGCAACTGGCGTAGATGTAATCAGCAACATCATCCAAGGCACCTGCCAGGTAGTGTATATCTTCCCGGTCAAAAGGAGTGATAAAGTTTTTCCCCAGTTCCTGAAAAATCTGGTGGGTTAGTTCATCGTTCTGGTGTTCAAGGTCCTCAATCTGTTTTGACAATGCCAGACGTTTGTCGTCATTTGCCTCATATACAAACTCCTGAAGGAGGTTGCCCATTAGGGTGACTTTTGCGGCCACCTGCTCAAATAAGCTGTAGAAAACACGATCCTTGGGTAGGAAAATTTTCATAATGTTGTTAAATGCCATGTTGATTTATATTATTGCTACAAAAATATTTTAGTTATCATTTAAGAACGACACAATAAAACAAAATTAATCATAAGATAATATGGTGTTCTACCCAACTTGCGTCAAAACAATTCCTTCGGCTGTGTGTGCAGCATTACAATAATAATTACCCACATCCCTCAAAGCGTTGTAGACATCCAGTCTGCCTATGAATTTTGCGGGTTTAACAGTGCCTTGATACAAACTTTGTAAAGCATGGTCATAGGCGATCTCCATTTCACGCTTTGTGCTGTGAAGTTCTTTTGCATGCTTCATTACAAAATTTCGTTTTGTAGTGCCGATGTCATCAACCATTTGTTCCAGTTCTACGGCTGATTTTTTGAGAAACTGACCCAATTGTTGGATATAAGAATCGGGGTTGTAGTCAGCATCACATGAAATAGAACGGGGAACCAGATAAATACTGCGTGCAATGGAATGCAGATCTACAGAAAGTTGATGCACAGATTCACGGTCAATTGGCGTAATGAAAACCTTTGAAAGCCTTTTAACGGTCTGTCTGTAATTTTCCCGGCTTTCACCATAGTGCATTTTCAGTTCCTGAAGATAGTTAGAACATTTTTCCGAATCGTGTTCTGTTTCAAGGATTATTTTATTGAGACAATACATCATTTTAACCACTGAAACTGCACCCGTATTAAAAAGGGCGTAAAATACCTCGTCTCCCGGAATAATGAGCTTTCTAATGGCCTCTGGAATCACCCTCCAAAGGTATTTGCAACACTGACACCTAAACCAGACAGGTAGAGATTTAACAGAAAAATAATGAATGCGCTTTACAGCTCTTTTCTCAATCTTGCCACCGGAATGTTCAATTGCTCTCGGTATTTGGCAACTGTGCGGCGCGCAATGTTGTAGCCTTTTACCTTCAACAATTCCATCAAAGCCTCATCGGTCAGGGGTTTTTTCTTGTTTTCAGCACCTATGGCATCCGATAGTATCTTTTTAATCTCGCGGTTACTGACTTCCTCCCCTTCTTCGGTCACAATGCCTTCACTGAAAAAGAACTTCAATGGGAAAATGCCAAAATCCGTTTCCACATACTTGCTGTTGGCCACCCTGCTGATGGTGCTTATGTCCAGACTTACCTGCTGGGCAATATCTTTCAAAATCATGGGCTTCAGGCAGGTTTCATCTCCCTCTTCAAAAAA
>RGEC01000196.1 GCA_009918425.1 Bacteroidota bacterium | reverse complement strand
TCTCGCTCTCAACAACCAAATTTAAGTATGTTTTTAAGACAACAAACCCTTCTGAACCGGGTTTTTACAAGTGTATTTTTAAGGGTTTGTCTATCAGTACAATACGGCTGTCATAAATTTGTCATAGTTATTAAATGGTATATTTTAAAAAGGAACAGGGCATAGAAATCATAAAAAAATAAACATCCGGTTGTGTGTTGTATTTTTGCGCTGCATGAAAGTTGCTCTTATTACCGGAATCACCGGACAGGATGGCGCCTACCTGGCCGAATTTCTGCTGAAAAAAGGATACGTGGTACACGGTATCAAGCGCAGAAGTTCTCTGTTTAATACCGACCGCATAGACCATATTTACGAAGATCCGCATATACCCGGAGCTAAGATGCACCTGCATTACGGTGACCTTACTGATTCTACTAACCTTATTCGCATCGTGCAGGAAGTTCAGCCTGACGAAATCTATAATCTGGCCGCACAAAGCCATGTTCAGGTGAGTTTTGAAACGCCTGAATACACAGCAAATAGCGACGCATTGGGTACATTACGCATTCTGGAAGCGGTGCGCATTCTGGGTTTGACAAACAAAACCCGTATCTATCAGGCCAGCACATCCGAATTGTATGGACTGGTGCAGGCAGTGCCACAAAGTGAAACCACGCCTTTTTACCCCCGAAGCCCTTATGCCGTAGCAAAAATGTATGCTTACTGGATAACGGTAAATTACCGAGAGGCCTATAAAATGTATGCCTGTAACGGTATATTGTTCAACCATGAAAGTCCGATTCGCGGAGAAACATTTGTGACCCGCAAAATCACCCGTGCAGCTGCCAGGATTGCATTGGGATTACAGGAAAAACTATATCTCGGCAACCTGAACAGTAAGCGCGACTGGGGACATGCCAAAGATTATGTAGAGGCCATGTACCTGATTCTGCAGCAGGATAATCCCGAAGACTTTGTTATTGCTACCGGACAAACCACGGAAATCCGTGATTTTGTACGCAAAGCATTCAGTGAAGTGGGTCTGGGCATCGAGTTTCATGGCTCGGGTGTGGAAGAAAAAGGGGTTTTAGGATTTGTAGATGAGCAAAAAGCCGTTGCTTGCGGGCTTGACATGGCCCATCTTAAGACCGGAAGAGAACTTGTATGTGTGGACCCCCGCTATTTTAGGCCTACCGAGGTAGACCTTTTGCTGGGTGATGCCACCAAGGCCCATGATAAATTGGGTTGGAAACCCCGCCACACCCTCGACGATCTGGTAAAAGACATGATGCAAAGCGATTTGCAGCTTATGAAAAAAGAAGATTACCTGCGCAAAGGAGGATTCTATACCCGCAATTATTTTGAGTAATGGTGGTTGTAAAGATTTGACAACTTGTCAAATCAAACAAAAAAATATCTCATGAGTGCGGGATATTACGAAAAAAGCATTATTATTGCAGCCCATTTTACGAACACATGCATCTGACAACCCAACAGAAAAAAGAAATCTTTGCCAAATTCGGCGGTAATGAGAAAAATACCGGCAGCACCGAAGCACAGGTTGCCATGTTTACCGAGCGTATCAACTACATCAGCGGTCACCTGAAAGGTCAGCGCAAAGACAAAAGCGCTGAGCGCGCCCTGATTGCACTGGTAGGTAAGCGTCGCAGTCTGCTGAATTATCTGGCTAAGAAAGACATTTTCAAATACCGCGCACTCATTAAGGAACTGGGCATCAGGAAGTAATCTTCCCGCCTCGTATCCTTTGACCCCTTAATAAGAAAAGCCCCGCACGCCTTCCGGCGTATCGGGGCTTTTTACGTAAATAAAACTATGCTAAACATACAAAAAACCCAATTCGACACCGGCGATGGTAAAATCATCGAAATAGAAACCGGTCGTCTGGCCAGACAAGCCCACGGCAGCTGCGTGCTGAAAGTAGGCAAAACCATGATCCTGGCTACCGTAGTAAGTAACTATGATGCCCGTGAAGGCATTGATTTTTTACCCCTCAGTGTTGATTATCAGGAAAAATTTGCCGCTGTAGGCCGTATTCCCGGCAGTTTTCACCGCCGCGAAGCCAAACTCACCGATTATGAGGTGCTGATTTCACGTCTGGTAGACCGTTGTCTGCGTCCTTTGTTTCCCGAAGACTACCACGGCGACACCCAGGTGAACCTGTTTCTCATCAGCTCTGATGAGAACATCCTGCCTGACGCCTATGTAGGCCTTGCTGCCAGCACCGCTTTGATGCTTACAGACATTCCTTTCCTTGGCCCCATCAGCGAAGTGCGTGTTGGCCGCATCGATGGTAAGTTTGTGATTAACCCCACAAAGGAAGAGCTGGAGAAATCAGATATCGACATGCTCGTAGGCGGTACTGCCCACGACATTAATATGGTGGAAGGTGAAATGGATGAAGTTTCTGAAGCAGACTTCCTCGAAGCGCTGAAATTTGGCCATGATGCTATCAAGCGCCAGTGTGCTGAGCAGATTAAGTTTGTGGAAATGCTGGGAGGCCGCAAGGCTACCCGTGAATACAACCACGAAACCAATGATGAGGAGCTGCGCAAACAGGTGATTGCCGATTGCAGTGCTGAGCTTCGTAAAGTAGCTGAAAGCGGTAGTGCAAAAAGTGAGCGCCATGAGGCGTTTCGTGCCATACTGGACCAGTATCTGACCCGTTTTGAAGGCACAGAAGATGCCGATCTTAAAAAGAGCCTTGTGAAGAAATATTTCCATGAGGCTGAATATCACGTAATGCGTGACATGATTCTGGAAACCGGCCGCCGCCTGGATGGCAGAAGCTCTACCCAGATCCGTCCCATCAACTGCGAAGTAGATTACCTGCCCGCAGCACACGGAAGTTCGGTATTTACCCGCGGTGAGACCCAGTCGCTGACCAGTGTTACCCTGGGTAGCAAAATGGATGAGCAACTGCTGGATGCTCCAATGCTTTATGGATACAACCGCTTTATGCTGCATTATAATTTCCCCGCGTTCAGTACCGGTGAAGTTCGCCCCAATAGAGGTCCCGGACGTCGTGAAATTGGTCACGGAAACCTGGCCCTGCGTGGTATCAAAAAAATGGTTCCCAACGATGTTCCATACGTTCTGCGTATTGTGAGTGATATCCTGGAAAGCAATGGTTCCAGCTCAATGGCAACTGTTTGTGCCGGTTCTATGGCGCTGATGGATGCAGGCATTCCTATTAAAAAAGCCGTGAGCGGAATTGCCATGGGTCTTATCAGCAAGGAAGGCTCAGACAAATACGCCATTTTGAGCGATATCCTGGGCGATGAAGATCACCTGGGTGATATGGATTTCAAAGTGGTAGGAACCACAGAAGGTATAACCGCATGTCAGATGGATATCAAAATCAATGGGTTGAAGTGGGACATGGTTTACCAGGCCCTGCAGCAGGCCCGCGAAGGCAGATTGCATATTCTGGGTGAAATGAGCAAAGCCATTTCGGCCCCTCGCCCTGACATGAAGCCACATGCGCCGCGTGTGGAAGTGATAGAAATTGAAAAAGAATACATCGGTGCCGTAATCGGTCCGGGTGGTAAAGTTGTTCAGGATATACAGGCAAAATCAGGTGCTAAGGTTGCTATTGAAGAGCGCGATGGTAAAGGATTTGTGGAAATATTCAGCAGCAACGGAGAAGCCATGCGCATTGCCAGCGGCATGGTAAAAGCCATTGTGGCTGTACCGGAAGTGGGAGAGACATACCATGGAACCGTGAAAAACATCATGGACTTCGGTGCCTTTGTAGAGTTTATGCCCGGCAAAGACGGTCTGTTGCACATCAGC
>RGEC01000195.1 GCA_009918425.1 Bacteroidota bacterium | reverse complement strand
CAATGCAAAGCAGGAGCAATATATGAGTTTCAAATTGAAATTAACTTGCATTTGCCTCAGCTTTTTATACACATCAGCATACGGGCACACTGGCCCCAACGGTGAAAATATAGACCCGATTGTTGATTGCAGAAAGGTATTTAACTTTACCTTTCCCTCGGTATTGGAGTTTGTCGCAAAGATCGACTGCAACCAATTTATCAGCAGCAGCGATGACTGGATATGGCGTTACCCCAACAGCTATTTTGATCCACCTTTTATTTCTGCCTTTTCCCCCCGAACCCGAAAACCCGAACCGGGACTGCGTTTTTTTCGCCGTCTATCCGCCACCGAAATTGATTCAGAAGGCGCTCAATTGGCCTACGACAACATCTTTAAAAAAATTCGAACATTTCCAGACAAGGGCCCTCCCAAGCGATTGATCCGCATGGATACGATCAATGACATCAAGGACGAATCTCAAGCTTGGTTTGGGTTCAACAGTGATGACAAAGGCTGGGTGGTAATTTGTGCCCCAGACTGCGCCCCCGAGTATCTTTTTCTTACCGAAAAAAGATAAAAAAACACCTCCCGAGGGAGGTGCAAAGTGCTTTCTAAGCAACCCAAAGTGTCAGTACAACACCATCGGATTTCCTGGGGAACCTGTAGCGCCAATGATCTTCAATGGTGCCCATATAAATGCACCTTCTTGTACACCTGCTTTGATCAGCGTTTCTGTATCCACATTTTCAAAGTTCCAAATACCACGACGCGTTTGCATTTCAGAGTGGCATGGCACGGCATAGCCCATTTCTTCATTGCCAGGCTGGGCATCATTGGCTGAGGTGTCACCCATGGTCAAGGCAATGTCTCTACTGGCCAAGTACCGACATGCACTGATTCCAAAACCTGGCTCACCTTCGGCGAATATTGCTCGTGCTGCCGCTCTTTGCTCAGAATTCATCGATTTGTAACGAGTTGCACCCCAAGTGTTTCCTTGACCCGTGTGCAAAGCAACACAGTCACCCGAACCAATCTCTTTCAGTCCTTGCGCTTTGACCATGGCTTGAACATCATCGGCGGTCACAATACCAATGTCGCCAGGCTGCTTGGGAATTGGCAACATTTCAGCAGCTGCTGACAGTTTGCCTTGAGATTTGCGATAAGCCACAGCATCGAGCACAACCAGTCGGCACACAAAACCCAACTCACCTACATGTTCAACTCCCAATGGACCCATGCCGACTACTTGGTTACCCGCGCCTCTTTCGTAGGCGTCCCAACTGATCACGCCGTTGTAAAACATCGGACCTTTGGTGGTGTTCACACCAATATGTCCTGGACCATCGAATTGTGTTTGGATTTGTCCAATTTGAGTAGTGACCAATTCATCGTGATAGACCAGCGCATTTTTTCCAAATGGTCCACCTGTTGGAGTGCCAGGAATCCACATATTCCATTTGCGCGGACCAAAACCAGGCGCTTCGGAGTGGTAGTGTTTACCAATCGTCAGTGCTTTGTTTTTCTTGATCGTTGCCAAAGCCTTGGCAATGTTGGCTGAATTTAAGGTGTGATTGGCACTGCCTGCCCTGTCCTCCTTGCCCCATTTGGAAGGGGCCCATGTCAATGCGTTGTCATCAATAGGGCCTTTTAGAGCGCTGTGCTGAGTTACCTCTTGGGCGAGGCTTGCACTGGCCAAGAAGGCAAATACAGACGCCCATAAAACTGAAAGTTTCATGATTTCCCCCTTTACGTTGAACAAAGAAGATTGATGTTTTCGAAAAGTCGTCATGCTTTATGGACTCTACGA
This sequence comes from Bacteroidota bacterium, assembly GCA_009918425.1. Taxonomy (GTDB): domain Bacteria; phylum Bacteroidota; class Bacteroidia; order NS11-12g; family UBA955; genus RGEC01. The sequence goes on along the minus strand of RGEC01000195.1, from coordinate 2,081 downwards.
AATGTCAATATCTCACTTCGGTTTAACTGTGGCAAAGGGGATTACCCTCGGTTAATGTTCTAATTTATTAGTAACAGTAAACAATACTTTTCAATTAATTAAGTTCCACTTTTAGACTCAAAGTAATTTTAAGAAATTTTTAAAAGTATTTTAAGCAACAATTTGCTCTATTTTTTTAAGCTCTTGACACGATAAATTCGGAATTATCGGGAACAGGCAGCTTTGCTAACGGCGAGTAAATTTTCATTGCTGGAAAGATCAATCCATTTGTCCTCAGAAGCTTGAACCCTGTCGACAATTTTTCCAGCACCTCCAGGCTCAGATGTGCTGATTTCAGCAACAACCGCATATCGCGAGGCTTGGCAATCGAATTTGTAGTAAATGCTTTTCGACATGATTTTTTCAGTGCCTTTAGGCATTGCTTGACCGTAATTAACTAACGTCCAAACCTTACGGTAATTTTCGTAAATCCCCAAAGTGGAAGGATCGTAAAAAAATGCATCCTTGTCGGAATTTTTAACAACTTGAATCCACTGAGCCTGTGCAGAAAAACAAAAAATCAAACCGAACATAATTGTAAATTTTTTCATTGACATTCTCCTGAACAAGATTTAAGTTTATGAGAGATAAATTAGAGGATCGTTGTTGTAACGACAATTCAATCATACATCTGACCAGATTTCAGCTTCTCAACCTAACCAATACGAAACCTATACGATTTTAATTCCGCAAATTTATTAAACGAAATCTACCAGCTTGCCCAGACACCAAAGTCAACCCATTTTGCTTTGCCTGATCGCCAATCGTTTGGAGACCCTCTCCCTGTATGGAAGACCATTCAATCATAAGTACAGTGGCCCAAACAGTATCAACTCCATAACGCATCTGACCCTCTCTTGTATATTTGGCTTTTAAGTCAGCTGATATCGGAGCTCGGTAAAGTCGCAAGCGTTCAAAAAAAGTCTGTTTGTCCCACCATCCTAAGGCACGCTCAGGCAATGTATGAATGTCTTTTAGCACCAGAATATCCAAAATACCTCCTACACCCACACCAACTTCCTGAACCAACTCTAGGCTACAACGTACCGTTCGCCTGAACTGCGGCATGATGGCACGCGTTCGCTCACTCGGCTCCTCCAGCCTTTTCAGATACTCCGGTGAATTGAGCACATCCACTGAAGTTAGCTCGTAGATTGCTGACCACTGATGACTGGCCTACAGTGCCGCTGCAACACTGGGTAAAAAAATTAACTTGCAACTTGCAGCTGTTTAACCAAAGATCAGTATTGCGCCAGTTAATTTTTTCACTGTGAAGTTCGGGCACTGCGCGAGGAGTCGAACTTTTGCGATTTCAAAGTTCAGTGTCCCGTCATGGAGTCGAACTTTGGGCTTTTTCGGTTCGAGTCCCGATTGTGTCGTCGAAGTTTTAGGGTCAAAATTCAGGGGTCAAAACCTGAAAAACTAGGTTTTCACCCGTCCAGTTGCAATATGCAACTTTTGGCCAATTACACGAAATATTACACGGTGGCTATTTTTAAACGTAACTCATTGATTTATATAGGTTTTTTATGAGCCTGGATTTCTGTTAATCCGTAGGTCCCTGGTTCGAGCCCAGGTCGAGGAGCCAAACAAAAAGCCCTTGCAAGCAATTGCAAGGGCTTTTTTCATGCGGCCTCTGCTTTTTTCTCATGTAGTAAGTCTGATACCGTTTGTCGACTGACCATGAGCCGCGCAGCAAACTCACCTTGTGTCCATGCCAGTTCTGGCAGCACATCTTCACGCAAAACTGCGCCGGGGTGCGTTGGCTTGCGATTGGGGTTTCGTAGAGACTTCATCAGTGATAGTCCTCCAAGTTAACGTTCATGGCGTCTTCGCCAACAAATTGATATGTGATTCGCCAGTTGCCTGTGACAGAAACTGCGAACTCACCTTTTCGATCACCTTTCAGGGCGTGTGACCTTGACCCAAAAAATCTAACCATTTAAAAGTAGAAAAATTCGGCTTCACTACTTTGCTGTTGAGAAAATTTTAAGCATGCTATAAACTTAAACTACATTTGTAGCAAAGGAGTTTATAAATGG
>RGEC01000194.1 GCA_009918425.1 Bacteroidota bacterium | reverse complement strand
ACCAAATATGAATTTGGCCTGCACAACGAAGAAATTTATCTGATAGATGAAGTTCATACACCCGACAGCAGCCGATTCTTTTATTCCAATACATACCATGAATTGCAGGAAGCAGGAAAACCACAACGTCAACTTAGTAAGGAGTTTGTGCGTGAATGGCTCATGGAAAATGGATTTCAGGGTCTCGAAGGTCAGGTAATGCCTGAAATGCCGGACTCATTTGTTGAATCAATAACCAAACGATATGTTGAATTGTATACGGTTATGACTGGCAAAGAATTTAAGCCCCGCAGTTATGAACATGTGGTGGAAGAAATAGAAAATAATATTAAGAATACCCTAATTAATTTCGTATAAATCCTCTTATGAAAAAGATATGGCTGGCATTATTGCCAATAATTGCGGCTCAGTGCGCTTTCGGACAAACAGTAACAACCTATGCAGGCAAACAATATGTTGGCTCAGGTAAATTTATTGGTGTAGCAAGCAACCCTCTGCTGGATGATTATTACAGCAATCCTTATGGTATTTGTGTGGATACCGGCGGAAATATCTGGCTGAGTGATCAGCACAATATGATTATTCTTTATGGTGGAAACAGCATACAGCGCGGTGGCTATTTGCTCGATCCCACAGATCCGGGTGCTATTGGCCGCTACAGAGCTACAGGTACTCAGGCGTATTTTAATAATCCGCGCGGTATTTACGTGAACCCTAAAACAAACTCAATCTATATATGTGATACTGACAACGGTCAGATTCGTTCAGGAACAGGTTTTGTAAATACCTCTAATCCTACACTCTGGGATGGTTTAAGCAAAAGCAATCCTGATGATGACAATGCCTACGCCGGGAAATATACGTTTCTGGGTGATTATCTGGACGGAATAAAATCAGCGGCCTATTTCAGCAGTCCGGAAGATCTGGTTATAACTACCGATGGAACCGTTTATGTTTCCGATTACGGCAATGATTGTATCCGTAAAATATCAGGTAATAATGTTACAACCTTTGCAGGCAAGGGGCTTACTTATGGTGATGCAGATGGAATCGGAGCCAACGCACGATTTTATGCGCCTGCCGGAATTTGTTTGGACGGAACCAATAGTATTTTGGTAGCTGACCGCAACAATGGTAAAATCAGACGTGTAAATCTTACAACGGCTCAGGTTAGTACCGTGGTAAGCGGACTTGTGGCTCCTTCGGACGTGGTTTCTGTAGACGGTCTCATTTTTATTGCCGATGATTATTGTATTAAAATGTGGGATGGTTCCAAGCTGCGTGTGTATGCAGGAAAGCCCGGTGTATCTGATTATGTAGATGGAAACGACAGCAGTGCCCGATTTGGAGAGCTCGGACTAATGGTATATCGGAGTAAGGATAAAAGCCTGTATGTGTGTGACAGGGAAAACAATGTAGTTCGACGTATTCCCATAATTCAGGCCGCTGTGCCCAATTTTATATGCAACAATGTGATGCCTACGGTTGGGCAAACAGTGAAACTTACCAATAAAAGTTCCTTCTTTACCTCAGTACTCTGGAATATAACACCTGCCTCTTATACCATTCAGGCAGGCGGCAAATTAACCGATACGGTTCTTTACGTTTCTTTTAATGCCACCGGCTCGTATAACGTAACCCTCACTGCCAGTAACCCATCAGGCAGTGTGCCGCTCACACGCAGCAATTATATCAACGTGAGTACCAATTCATCCGCCAAGCCTGCCGTAGATTTTGTAGCCGTAAAAACTATGCTAAGCATAACGGAAAATGCACAACTGGTAGATATGAGTGCCAATACCCCAAATAAATGGGACTGGACAATAACCCCCAGAAATTTTTCCTATGTTGGAGGCACAGATTCTACCAGTCAGTTTCCACAGGTTAAGTTTAACTCCACGGGTACATACTCCGTCAAGTTGACTGCTACCAATGGCAATGGAAATGGTTCGCTAACCAAAACCAATTACATTGTGGTTGCACTTAGCAACAATAAAAGCCTTGCAACTGCCGCCGGTTTCAGCATATATCCCAATCCCACACGCGGTCTAATCCATATAAGCGGAGCAATGCCCAATGAGTCAATTTCCCTAATAACTGCAGATGGCAGGGTAATAAAAAGGATGCTTAACGGCATCACCCTCGATGTTACCGATTTGCCCGACGGGATATACGTTGCAAAACTCTCTGTTCAGGGATTAACCTGTAGGTTTCTTAAAGTGAATTGAGCAATACCATTTGGCATAGAATTTTTAAAAACCCGGCTTTGCTCGGGTTTTTTTCTTTTGTTCTTAAAGTATTGTTTTGGAGTATACTGCTGCAATGGATTGGCAGATGCTTGTTTCTTGCACTTAAAGGGGCTTTTCATCTGTTAACTGTGCAGGAATTTTTTCATACTTTTCTGGCCGGATTTACCCTTGATTTGGCATTCGTCTCTTATTTTTTGGTTATCAGTATTTTTATGTTCTGGCTGGGAAAATCCTTACACCAGAAAATTTCGCGGGTTTTGTTTATTACGCTAGGAACAGTATTTATCCAGATAACCATAATCCTTAGTCTTGCAGATGCGGAAATGTTTGCAGCATGGGGTTCTAAATTCAACAGACAAGCCCTTCAATATCTCTACAGTCCCAATGAAGCTGCAGCATCTTCTTCCGAGGCGCAATGGACAGGCATTATCATAAGCTGGATTGCGTTTACACTGTTATTTTTTCGCTATCTTACTGTACTTGCAAAAAGCATAGTTAAATATCCTCAAACTCCGTTTCAGCATCTATTCACGGCTTGTAAGTCTATACTAACGGCTGCTATATTTATTATTCCTATTCGTGGCGGTTTCGGTAATATACCCATAAATCAAAGTGTTGCTGTTTTTTCTGCTAACCCGGCAGCCAATATGGCAGCAATAAACAGTGGCTGGAATTTTCTGTATTACCTGATTAACAAAAATGATAATATTGATGTAGAATCCTATCATTTTTACAGGTCGGGTGATGACGGGAAACTATTGAATCACTATTTTAATGACACTATAGTAAATATTCCTCTCAGCCATATTTCTCAGCCCAATGTATGTATTGTAATTATGGAGAGTTTTTCTGCGTATGGATCTCAATACCTTACCGGGTCCAATAATGCTATGCCTTTTATGGACAGTATGCAGGAGACAGGATTCTGCTTGAAACGGGCCTATGCCTCCGGAGATAGAACAGATAAGGGATTGGCAGCGGTAATTAGTGCCTGGCATGGACAACCTTGGCAAAGTATATTGCACGAGCCTGATAAGGCTGCCAAATTACCTTCCCTGGCTAAGCTGTTCAATGAAAAGGGTTACAAGTCGAGTTTCCTATACGGCGGCGATCTTGGGTTTGCCAATATGCGTTCTTTTTTATATGCAGCCGGATTCCAAACAGTCAGGGATCAGTCTGATTTTATAAGTACTGAAATTACATCAAAATGGGGAGCACATGATGAGTTTGCATTTAACAAACTGTTAAAAATCAACACAGCTGAAAAAGGCCCATTTTTTCATGTATTGCTTACGCTCAGCAGCCATGAACCGTATGATGTTCCCGGAGGGCCCTATTTTAAAGGTAAATCTCAGCAAAAAGAACTGTTAAACAGCATCGGATATACAGATGAGTGTGTACGGCATTTTATGGCTGAAGCATCAAAAACAACCTGGTTTAAAAATACACTTTTTGTATTTGTTGCCGATCATGGCAGAGATCTGGGTTATCCGGAAACACAGTTTGACCGGCCCGGACATTTTCATATTCCTTTGTTTTTCTGGGGTCCGGCGCTTCATCCCATTTTGTCTGGAAAAAGCTCCGTTAAGGTTGCCTCTCAGTGCGATATTGCTGAAACATTGAATCAATCGCTGTTATTTAACAGAAAAAAACAATT
>RGEC01000193.1 GCA_009918425.1 Bacteroidota bacterium | reverse complement strand
CTGGATGAGGAATATGCAGTGCAGATGGCGGTTTATGGCGCAATTACCCGTAGTTTACTGCAAAGCGCCCACGACATCAGCGAAGGCGGATTGTTTGTGGCAGCGCTGGAAAGCGCCATGGCAGGAAAGCTTGGCTTTGATATCTGTACCCTGAGCGGCATGCGCAACGATGCCTGGCTGTTTGGCGAAAGCCAAAGCCGGGTGCTGGTAAGTATTTCAGCGGATAACAAAGCAGCGTTTGAGGCCGCCATGCAGCAGGCAGGTGTTAGCGCAACACATATTGGTACTGTGCAAACCGCAGGGGTTGTGGTGAACGGCAACAGCTGGGGTGAGGTAAGCGATTTTGCAACGCCTTATAATACAGTTATAGCTGAAGCCATCGGCTGATTCCAGACAAACATTTTCTTTTGAATTTTACTATTTAGTGAAGAAAATTGCTGTTAAAATATCGGGAATGTGAAAAATACGGATTGCCGATATTATCTTTGTGGGGATGAAAGATTGGTGTCCGCTATATGGCTTGTCTTTTGAGCAGCAGTCCCGTATCCTTGACAAGAAAACAAGGCTGGATGCGCTGCGTCCTTTTCCAAACGCGGCTCTTCAGCGTTTGCGGCAGGATATTTCCGTAGAATGGACCTATTGGCGGTAAAACCCTGCGCGAGCATTTCGAAGCCATCAATCACCACAAGGCCATTGCCTGGCTTGAAGAGGTGGTTTGTCCGGGTAAAAACATCTCAGCGTCTGATATCCTCACGCTGCATGGCTTGGTGATGGCATCCATTGATGATGAATTCGGCGGCAGATTTCGCACCGGCAGGGTGCAGATTACCGGGGCCAATTTTATTCCGCCCAATCCGCTGAAAGTCCCCGATTTATTGGATGACCTGATTGAGTGGGTGCATCAAAATCCCCAAAAGCTGGATCCCGTAAGTCTGGCAGCGGTTTTTCACCATCGGTTTGTGTGGATTCATCCGTTCTTTGACGGAAACGGCCGCACCGGAAGGCTCGCTATGAACCTTATCCTTATGGGGATGGGTTACCCGCCGCTAATTATCCTCCGGGCAGACAGAGACAAGTACTACCGGGCGCTGAATGAAGCCAATCAGGGCAAATTTGATAAGCTTATGCTGCTGTTTTTTCAGGGAGCCGAGCGCAGCCTCGAACTGTATCTTTCCGCTTTGGGCAATGGCTATGACGATTACCTTCCATTGGAACAAATCGCCAATGATCCTGCTGTGCCCTACGGTCAGGAATACCTCAGTCTGCTGGCAAGGCGCGGTGAGCTCGAAGCCTTTAAAGAGGGACGGGTATGGTACAGTACTCAAAAAGCCGTTAAGCGATATATGGAAAGGTAGGGGCAATTTCACGACCTTTGTGTCGTGAAAACCCTGCCTAACCTATCATTCTGGGAACAACAATGGCTGAAAAATGCCGATATTCTAATCATTGGTTCCGGAATAGTTGGGTTGCAAACCGCCCGCCACATCAAAAACCAATGGCCACACCGTGAAGTATGGGTAATAGACCGAGCTCCCATGAGCCTGGGGGCAAGTACCCGAAATGCAGGTTTTGCCTGTTTTGGCAGCATGGGCGAAATTTTGGATGATATCAGTCGAACCGATGAAAACACGGCTTATGCCTTGTATGAAAAGCGATACAAAGGGCTTCAGCAACTGCTGGCCGATTTTGGCGAAACCGCTATTGGTTATGAAAAAACAGGTGGTTATGAGATATTTACACCCGAAGATCATGCGGAATACGAAACCATAGCCGCCAATATGAATAGGGTAAACAACACCCTTGAATCTGTGGCAGGCGAAAAACCATTTCAGCTGAAAAGCACATCCAAACTGGGTATGAAGGTGCTGGAAAACGGTGTTTATACCCCGCTGGAAGGCATGGTGCAAACCCATCTCTTATACAAAAAAGTGCAGGAAGCAGCCACCTCAGCGGGGGTGCGCATCATGGGCGGACTTTCGGCTTTGCCCCCTGAAAAGCTTGACAGTGGCAAGTGGCGCGTAAAAACCCAGGAAGGATACACCTTAGATGCGCAAACGTTGGTGGTTTGTACCAATGGTTACGCTGCACAGCTGCTGCCCCAACTGGAGGTTGTGCCTGCCCGCGGTCAAGTGCTGGTTACATCTGCCATTCCCGGCCTTGCCTGGCGTGGATTGATGCATGCCGATAAAGGGTATATTTATTTTAGAAGCCTTGGAACCCGTATCCTCATTGGTGGTGGAAGAAATCTCGATTTTGCAGGAGAAACCACACCTGAACTAGACACTACTGAAGTTCATCAAAACAGAACACCGATTGTTCAGCGCATGGATGAGGGATTGTATGTCTGTGTGCGCATGGGAGGTATGGGCGTTGCCCTAAGTGCGCTGGTGAGTCGTGAGCTGGCCCAATTGGTAAAAGAAACCCGATAATCCGTTTCGGCACTTTTTTTGATAACTTTGAAGTATGCGTCTGCTGTTGATTTTGTGTTTTGCCCTGGCTGGCTCACTGTGTGCCCAAACCGCGACCGAGGTAGAGATTGAAATTAGCCGTGGCGATACCCTGCTTATAGGGAAAGCAAAGGGAGGTGTGTTCCAACATCTGGATATGTACCGCAAAACCCGCTGGGCCGGGAATGAACCTGCTTATGATACGGCTACAGGCAATGGTTTTTTTCAATCGTTTTTTGCCACCGGCGATTTTGACGTGGCAGAGCTTCCCAAACAATATGCAGGCCGCAAATTTGTGGTGCTGGGTGTGGAAATACTCAGCAATAAAAAAACCGGTCAACCCATGAATATAATGTATCTGCAGGGTGAAAAACCCAACATGATTATTTGGGTAGATTTTGACAAGGCGTTTGAAAGCGGTGAGCTGAAGCTTCTTCAGGATTGAGATAGTTTATCCACAATTTCATATTGTTGCCTGATTGGCAAATGAAAATTGTCAAAGCATTGATAATTAAGCATATAAATTTTACTGGATCATGGCTTTTTCTACAAAGGTTTACAGCAGTGCCTGAGAATGACAGCATCCAATGGCAAGTGTGTTATTAACCGAAAGCCGAAATCTGCATTGCAGACCTCGGGAGCCAAAGAAGAAGTGCCTCCCCTTGTATCGAAACCGGCTTGAAGAAAAAGCACATGGGTCCATTGTCCGGCCGGACATTGTTTTCAAAAGGCCATCCCTTCAGGGCCTGGTTTTGAAGGGCGAGTATCCCGAAACGCGAGAGGGAGTAGGGAGGAATTAAAAATAAAAAACATGAAAAATTCAATTTTAATCTTAGCGCTGTTGCTAAATGTATTTATATCAAAGTCACAAATTTCTGTAGGACACCGAGATCAATTAAATCAACCCGTCCTTGACATTAATCCTGTAGTATTTCAACCCTTAGTACAAGAATCATTTAGCAAATTTCAAAATGTTTCAATTGCTAATATAGAGCTAAGTGACAATCCGCTTGTTGAAGGATATCTTCCTTCATTGATCATTACAGTTAGCTTTTCTGAGCCTGAAAATTCTGCCTCAAAGCTGGGTGTATCATTGCAATATATGTTAAATTATGATAAAGTTAATAACCGTTATGGAGGTATTGAACAAGAACCAATTGCAGTCGGTCCTAAACAATGTCTATTTGAAAATTGTGTGGGGTGTAGGGCAGTGAAAAATGAAAAAGGAAAGATAGTAGATTGTTCACCTTGCACTCCAACAAATACAACGGCAAGTTATTTTTGTAAAATAGGCAGAGAGGGAACGGTTGAGGTAATCGAAGCATTAACTGGATTATTGTCAGCACTTACAGGTTTATTAGGTGTATTGTAGTTTTAATTATTTAATAAATATATCATGAAAAAGTATGCAGTCTCCATTTTAGCAGCCTTTATGGCTGTAATTCCTGTTAAAGGTTCCTACTGGAAAGCCATGGCAATTTA
>RGEC01000192.1 GCA_009918425.1 Bacteroidota bacterium | reverse complement strand
GCATGCTCGGAAGCGCCAAGGATTATAAACGCATTGGTGAAGGCGATACCGGTCCAAACACAGGAGGCATGGGCGCCATTAGCCCTGTGCCATTTGCCAATGAAACATTTATGCAAAAAGTAGCTGAACGCATTGCTATTCCTACGTTTGAAGGCCTAAAAAAAGAAGGGCATCCTTTCAGGGGGTTTCTGTTTATGGGCCTGATGAACTGTAACGGCGAACCCAAAGTTATTGAATACAACGTGCGCATGGGCGACCCCGAAACAGAAGCAATCTTCCCGCGTTTGCGTGTAAACATGAAAGACCTGGTGGTTGCCATTGCCCGCGGTGGGCTTGACAAACTCCCTTTCGAAATGGATGCGCGCACTGCAGCTACCGTTTTCCTGGTTTCGGCAGGCTACCCCGGTGATATTGAAAAGGGAAAACCAATGCTTATACCCGCACCCGGTGCACAAACCCTCTTTTTCCATGCCGGCACCAAAAAAACGGAATCAGGCGTAGTTACCAACGGGGGTAGAGTGCTGGCCATCACTTCATTGGCTGAAAACATAGCCATGGCAGCAGAAATTTCGCTGCATGCAGCTGAAACTGTACAATATGAAGGCAAATTTTACCGAAAAGACATAGGCAAAGATTTACAAGCCCTGCAATCATGAACAATACACAAGGCTCTTTCACCACAGCAGAAAGCAATCGGAAGGTTCGCAGTACATGGCGCCTGCTTATCAATTATTTTTTGCGCGGATTGCTGGTTTTACTGCCCATTGTTCTCACAGTCATTATCATTGGATGGCTGGTCAATATGGTCACGGGACTGCTGCACTTGCGGGAAATCAGCGGAAAAGAATTTTTCTTTTATACCTTGCTGGTTTTGACTATTATTCTCACCGTCGGCTTCATAACCCGTGGTGTTGTAGCCCGTCAGATCCTTGATTTCTTCGAAGGAATCATCGAAAAAGCTCCGGGGCTCAGTTTTATTTTTGGTACCACCAAAGATATGACAGAAGCCTTTGTGGGCGACAAAAAGAAATTTACCAAACCGGTTTTGGTATGCGTGGGAGAAGGCATTTACAGAATGGGTTTTATTACCCAGGAAGACATGAAAATTATCGATATGCCGGGCCATAGCGCTGTGTATTTGCCATACAGCTATGGATTTAGTGGAGAAATGCTGGTGGTGGAGAAAGACAAAATAAAACCCGTAAATGCCGAAAGCAGCCACTGGACCAAATACATCATCAGCGGAGGTGTAGCCGAGCTGGATAACATGGAATAAATTCACCACGACCGAAAAAACGAACACTGGGGATAATTTTCCCGACAGGTTTGTCGTTAATCCATAAATATTGCTTTTTTTCGCATTACATAAATCATGCATCTGCTCATCACACTCCTACAAACAGACACTGCCAAGGCAGTAGCAACCGCCGCCGGCAAAACCGAGCACGTTTCAGCACCTATTCTGGAAATTATGGTTAAAGGTGGCGTTACCATGATATTTCTGGCTATCGCATTGCTGGCTGCCATATTTTTTCTGATAGAACGCTACATGTACATCAGCGGAAGGGCCAAAATGGACTTTAACCTGATGAATGTGGTCAAAGACCATCTGAAAGAAAACCGCCCCGACAGCGCCCTGGCTTATTGTACAAATACACCTACAGCCCAGGCTCAGGTAATTGCTACAGGATTACGTTTTTTGGGCAGCAACATGCGCGAAATTGAAAGCGCCATGGAAACCCGTGCCAATGTGGAACTCAGCGCCATGGAAAGCAACCTGAATATGCTTAGTCTTATTAGCCGCCTTGCTCCCATGATCGGATTTGTAGGTACAATCTGGGGTGTAATTAATATCTTTTATGCTATCAGCGTAGACAACAACCTCAGTATCGGGGCTATTTCCGGAGGCTTGTATGTGAAGATGGTAACAAGTTTTGCCGGACTTCTCGTGGGAATTATTGCCTTCTTTGGCTACCAGATGTATATACGCAAAATTGACCGTTTTGCCGAGCGCCTGCAGGAACAAAATTTGGCTTTTCTGGAACTGCTGAACAAATCCAATTTCTAATAGCCGAAGTCCAAACACCATGAAAATAGGAAGACGCAAACGCGAAGAAGCAGAGGTAGAATCATCGTCACTGAACGATATCATGTTCTTCCTGTTGCTGTTCTTCCTCATAGCCAGCACACTGGCCAACCCCAACGTAATTAAAGTTATGCTGCCTCAGGCTAAAACCACCAGTACGGTTAGCCCCAAATCCATTCCTTTAACCGTTAGACGTGACCCTGCCAATCCGGAATTGCTTCAGGTTTTTATTGAACAGGAAGAGGTTAACTACAACCAACTGGAATCAAGGCTCAAGGAGCTTAGAGATCAATACAACGACCCGGAGCACAAAGATGCAGGCCTTGTGGTAGTGCTGCGTGCAGATTCTAAAGCTTATGTGCAGGATCTGGTAGATGTGATGCAGGTGGGAGCCAACCTGGGCATTAAAATGGTTCTGGCCACAGAGAAAAATAAAAAGTAAATCCGTAGCGGTATGCGCAAAACCGCAATTCTCCTTGTTTTTTTTATTAGCTTAAGCAAAGCATATTCGCAGCACGCTTGGTCGTTTAGGGCCTATCCCGGTTTTCTGGCGGCACACCACGAGGATATGCAGGCCATGGGAAGCCATGTGCTGGGACTGGAAATATCCAGAGAATGGAGAATTGATAAAGATGGAGAACTTGCCAAAAAACAGCTTCAGCCATTTGCGGGAATTGGCGCCAACCATGTTATGCTTTTTAATGACATCAACGGCAATGTAAGCTCATTATTTGGTTACTATGATGCGGGTATAAGCGGCAACGAAAAACACTCCCTGCGGTTTAGACTTACCAGCGGTATAGGCATGCTTTCCAGACAATGGGATGTATATACCAACCCCAGAAACCGTGCCATTGGGAGCCGTTTTAATGGAATGATGCAAGCGGCAATGTATTTACAAACCCCCGTTTCAGAAAGAAAACAAATGCAGCTGGGACTCTCCCTCATTCACTATTCGAATGGCAATTTTGGTCAGCCAAACCTGGGTATAAATATGCCATGCCTGTTTTTGGCCGTAAAACAAACTGACGGTAACAATAAATATTATAAACCCCAATACCCCGAAAACCCCAATACAGTTGAATGGCAGCCCTCACTCCGTTTTGGGAAAAAACAAATGAGCATGGATGATCCACGCAATATTTTTAATTATGTGGCTGAACTAAAATTGCTGTATCCCTACAAGCCATGGCGCTTATGGACTGCTGCAATCACCGGTTTTTACGACAGAACCTATGTGTATACAAAGTTTCAGCCTCTGCCAAAAGCGGGGCTCAACAAAATATCTGAGCTTGCCATCAGTGGCGGACATGAATACAGAGTGGGCCATGTTGGCATGGTAGCCGATGTGGGTTTTTATCTCTACCGGCCCGATGACACCAAGCGCAAATATTACCAGGCACTTGGGGTAAAAACCTGGAATGGGGTGTTTCGTATCGCATTCATACCAATGCCACAGTAAAACCGGGATTCAAAGAAGGTTTTAAATGGGCATTTCGGGGTTTTAAACCCTGAAATCAAAACATTCCGGGGATACGGGGAATACTGAAACTTCCGCTGCGTATATATCGAAGATAAAGGCCGTGCGAAAATTCCACGCCTGAACGTTCAAAATCATAATGCGGTTCTATCCGTGCATCAATCCAGAGGTTGTTGCCCAGAATAGGCCTTGAATACACATAGCGCAACATGGCAATGCGTCGCGTATGCCCATTGGCATATGGATAGCCAAGGTTTACATTCGTAAATACCGGATTTCCAAGCGTAGATGTGAACTCCTGCGAAAACCACCAGGTGGCCGCAACGCGGTGATAGCGGCCCAGGCGTTTTTGCAGATTGGCCATAAAGGCATATCCGTTTTTCCAGGGCTGCTG
>RGEC01000191.1 GCA_009918425.1 Bacteroidota bacterium | reverse complement strand
CAGGGTGCAAGCGGCATTAAACTTTGTGCAGTTTATCCCCTATGGTCAGCCCAATTTTGATACCGAAGACTGGTATTACCACGAACTGAGCCTGCCACCCGAGAGTTTCATTCTGGGTTATGCAGATTGCGACAGCAAGTCACTTTTCTTTGCATCCATTCTTTCGCACCTCATCCCGAAAGAAAACATTATTATTGTACACTGTATGGTTCAATCTTCCTCCAGCAAAACAAACGGTGGTCATGCCATGGCGGCAGTTTCAGACCTGAACATTGCCGGAGAATCCATCCTTCACAACCAGAAATCTTACCTTTTGCTCGAAACTACTGCACCGAGTACCATAGGCAGTTTTGACTGGGTATCCTTTCAATTAAGAGAAGTAATACCCCTGGCGTGATGCAAAGTTTCTTTGAATGGCTTAGTGAACTGGATAAAAGCACACAATTGGTGCTGTTTATTTTTGTTGCAATTGGTATGGTAGTAATACCCTACTTATCGCTAATTAAAAGGTATATCCTGTTTTTCATAAAACCTCAGCCATTAAAAATAGAGTATTTTGTTCTTGAGTCTTCACCGCATGTATTCATTGGCAAAGACAGTGAAGGAGTTGATTTATATGCCGAAATAGCAGGCGATGGCATTTTTATTGACGGCAGCTCTGCCACACTGATATGGGGGGTAACCGGTGCACGCAACATCGATATTGAACCCGTGGGAAAATCGCTGAAAGGAAACTCCGCCACGGTTATTATCAACGCCTCCAATTTGTGTTACAGCCTTACTGCAACAGGCTTTAATGGCAAAAAAATATCTTCTACACTGACAATTCAGAACAGCGATTTAATCACTGACGAAGAACAGTAATTTCACCAAAAATCTACCCCTAGCGGGAAAAAGGAATACCCTGATAGGTCCGCGTAACAGTCATTTAAACCCTGAACCGGTGGCCCTACGCAACGAAAAAAGAAGAATGCTGCATTCGGCTCTAGATAAGCGAAAAATTCTGAGCGTGTATAACTACAGCACTACTAAATTCAATGCCATCAGACATTTTTTTAATGAAACTGAGGCAGATTATTCAAATACTATAAAATAATAAAAAAACACATAAAATCATGAATGAACATGTAGATTATTCAGCCAAACCGGCCTCAGGCGCTACCCGCTTTTTGTGGTGGTGCGCCGGCGCAGACAAGGATATTTTAAAATATTCGAGTTATGCTGATCACGTAAAGTATGTTGGTATCGGGGGCATCGTTCTGGCCACAGGTATCCTGGCCAGTCTTTCTATGTTTTTTGCCATCAATTACATTTTTGAAAATATATCCATCGCCATACCTGTAGGATTGCTGTGGGGTGCTATTATTTTCAATCTGGACCGTTTTATCGTATCCAGCACCGGTAAAGGTGATGGAACAGACACTATCACCTGGAAAGAACTGGGTAACGCTACCCCACGTCTTGCCATGGCCATGATTCTGGGCTTTACCATTTCTGCTCCCCTGGAGGTTTATATCTTCCAGAAAGAGATTGATAAACAATTCTATAAGCTGGACCAGGAAGAACAAAAGGCCGAAATCAAGAAAATTGAGGATATTTATACCAAATCACCGGAATTCAATAAACTCAATAAAGACAAAGCAACCATTGAAGATGAAGTAAAGAACCTGGAGAAGGAACGTGAGGATTATCAAAAACGGGCAGCCAAAGAAAATGCCACCGAATTTGGCGGATGTGGCCCAAAATGTGAAGAATTTAAAAGAATGGCTTCTGAAGTAATGGGAAGGATTGAGGAAAGAAAAGCCAAAATCAATGTCCTGGATAAAAAGCTGCAGGTATATGACGATGAAAAAACAGCCAAAATGGATGATTCGCCTGATGTTCGTATTCATCGAAATTGCACCCGTGCTATTGAAACTCATGCTCATCAAATCACCGTATGACTACATGAGCGAAAACGTGAATCAGATTCTGGAAACCAAGCAGGGCATCAACCGTGAGCACATTATTGATGAAAACAATAAGCTTCATACGATGAAAGGTTTCTACAACCCTAAGCGCATCATTGCCATTGTGGAACACCAAAATGCCAAAGAAGAAGAAAACGCCAAAGAAGCCATTACCCTGTTTGCCAAACAGGAAAAAGAAGACATTCAAAAAGACCCTTCTTCATTCGTAAAACCCGACAATCAAGCATAAGTAATTCGGCTGCATGTCGCTTCCATTTCTTTTTGTTCAGGGCACTTTCAGTGGAAATTATTTCACCGACCAGGGTAGCACGCTGGTAGATGGACAACCCATGCCGGGCCCAGACAAACACCACGTGCGTCTGTACCGGGGAGAATTGCATGATATTGTTCCGCTTAAAGAATTCAATCCTCAGGAACACCTAAACCGCGATGCCCTATACCTGTACAATGTTACCAATATTCAGCTGCATCCGGGCAACAAACAATACATTCAGGAAAAGATTGTTTACGATTTCGAACAGGTTGTTATCAAAGATGCGCGGGTAAAGGATTCCTGGGAGATAAACGGCAAGACTTATGGCATCGTTGAGGGTACTTTTTTGGGTAAAATTAAAGTTCCATCCAATGCACCGGAACCAACAGAGCCTCCAACCCCTGCACCGGAACCATGCGAACCGGAAAGGCCACCGGTAATTTCAAGACTTAGCGGCTGTCTGTCTAAATTATGGGATATTCTAAAGTGGCTACTTTTATTTCTGTTATTGTTACTTTTACTAAAAAAATGCAACCCCAGCGGATGTAATCTGGGTTTGAACAACTGTAGGGATTGTCAGGAAGAACTTGCCCGTTTACGAAAGCAAATAGATAGTATTAATAGTGATAATACCATGGGATGCAGCCAGGCTGCCAAATCCGGAGGACGTGGCATTACCGAGAAAAAGCATATACTGGGCAATCAATCAGGAAGGGTAATCGTTCAGTACGATATGGAATCCGTACCTGATAAACTCGAAGTTTTTTACGAGGGAAGCTTAGTAGCTTCTTCAAGCGCGGTGCAAGGGAATGTAAAAGGTTTTGTAGGCGGGAAAAATGCAGCCGGTTGTTGTGGTGCCCTCAGCTTTGATTTCCAATACAACAAAGAAGATTACTGTATGGTGCGGGTTACAGGCGGCAGCAGCGATACCAAATGGAAATATACCTTGTTCTGCCCAAAGTGATAAATTTTAGTAATTAAAATGCGGCTCAGTGACCAGATAGGAATAGATAGCGACATCATGCAAAAACTGCCTGCAGATGTGGTGAAGCGGCAAATATTTATTTTCAATGGTGATGATAGCCATTGGCGTAGGTGTTTTCATCGGGGCAGTGGTATTTAATCTGTATCGGCTGTTTCTCATGACAGGATTAGACCTGAAAGGAAGCACACTCGAACATTATCACATAAAGCACGAAAACCACTACAGGGAAAACAATCTATATGCGCTTGATGGTAATGTTTATCAGCATACCGATGAGATTTTAAAAGGATGGGCCGTTACCGCCAAAGACAAGCTTCGCAGCAAAATCAGTGTTAACCCTACAGCCCCCAGAAACCTATTTACGATTGCCGTGCGGGTATTTGTGATGGCGCTGCTTGCAGTAATTTTTGCCAATGGTTTGGAAATACTCATGTTCAGCCAGCAAATCAATATGGCACTGGCTGACCTGAAGCAAGTGCTACCAAATGATGACTGGACATATAAATACATACTGACACCAGACCCCGATGAGCCTTTTATTTTAATTAATGCCAATTCGCTATTGCTCACTTTCGATGCGCTGTCTTCAGGCCTGGGCAAGTGGAAGTTATGGATGGACATCATGGTTCTTGCCATCTACATGATTCCACTGATGGTTATCTACCGTTCCATGGAAGTTAGGCATGGCGCCTATGTGCAGGAGCTGGCTCTGCATGAAATCAACAAAACCACCTACCACTACCTGATTACCCAGAAATACTGTCATGTCATTTTCACCGAGAT
>RGEC01000020.1 GCA_009918425.1 Bacteroidota bacterium | reverse complement strand
CTCTTCCGTTAAGAGTTGTTGCCCAGGTACAACATTATTAGGTAGATATTCTGGCAATAATGTGCATTTCATGGTTCTTTCTGAACCGTCCACTTTTGTAAATACTACAGTAACAATACCATTTTATTATAAGATTGAAGATACCGGCGGCACGACTGTTACATATTGGGTTAAAGGAAATGAGGTCCCAGCTGGTGGTGAATTAAATAATAATAGTATTTCACCTGAGGTGAGTGTATATGGCGAATACGAAAACAACCTGGGCGGCGGTCTGAAAGTGAATCTGGGTGGGTGTATCTGGTCGTTTGCGGGTTATGGAAAGACCTGGATCAGGCCTGAACCCAGAATTCTTATCAGCCAAATATTGCAAGACCAGAAGGCCCTGAAACTCGGATTTAGCATTGCCAATCAGGGTGTACACAGGCTCAGCAGTGTAAACGCCAATTTACCGGGAGACATATGGTTTCCAACAGGAGGGGAAATTCGGCCACAGAGAACCATGCAAATCACGGGAGGGTTTTATCAGCCTTGGAAAAAAGGTCTGGAATTTAGCATGGAACTGTATCTTAAATCCTTTGATGGCATTACCGATTTAACCGGACAGGATGAAAATGATTATGGACCCCGATACTGGGAACGTATGCTGGCGCAGGGAACAGGCAGGGCCTACGGAATCGAGTTCTTACTGATGAAAAAGATTGGTCGGTTCAATGGTATGGCAGGCTACACCCTTTCTAGAAGTGACCGAAATATAGCAGATATAAACTTTGGTGAAAACTATCCGTTTCGCTGGGACAGACGTCATAAAATTTCGTTTCAGGGTGTATATGCTCTTCAAAAAAACTGGACCATTCAGTTTAGTGGAGTATGGATGACCGGAAATGCGGTTACAGTGCCTACAGGTCAGTATTTATCGGCAGATGGTATGCTTGTTTTGGATTACGACGCAAAAAACAACTTCAGAATGCCCATTTACAGCCGTTTTGATTTCGGATTCACCAAGAAACTTAAACCCTACCTTAGACGACCCTACAATTCCTATTATGGAGTGAATGTTTACAATATAGCAGCGCGAAACAATCCATTGCTTGTAAGGGTTGATCAACCTGCAGGGCAAGCTGTACAGGCATTTGGTATTTCATATTTTCCATTTATTCCGTCCGGATTTTATAGGATAGTTTTTTAAACCATGAAAAAAGTAGCATTTTTAACACTTTTTGTTCTCGGGCTGGCTGCCTGTGAAACCAAACTCGATCTTAGTGAGGTAAGCGGACGTACGCGTCTGGTGGTAAACGGTTTGATAAATGATCAGGATAAGGTGGAAATTCAGGTAAGTAAAAGTATTCCACTTGGCAGCAATGGTGCGATTGAATTCATTAACAATGCAGTCGTAACGGTGCGCGATGAAAACGGAAATTCGACCGGATTTTCTTACAATGTGGGAACGGATAAATATGAAAACCCTACTTTCAAGGCTATTGCAGGTAGATATTACAGCGTTAGTGTAAAAGCACCGGGATTTGATGAGGTTTTTGCAGAAATGGTAATGCCGGAAAAAGCAAGCAAAACACCCTCTTCTTGGAAAGATTCTACCGATGTCGATACTTCAGGGTATCCTACGGGAACATTAACGGTCAATATCAATGATAAAGGTATAACCAATAATTACTACCGTGTGTCGTTGTTCTATTACGATAATATTACAGCTACCTGGAATACCCTAAAGCCTGTAACGAAAGATGCCACTCTAGAAAACGAGGCTATTGTGAGTGATAATGGATCCTGGGTGTTCTCTGACAGAAGCTTTAATGGTCAGCAAAGAAGCATTCCCTTCATCACGCCTTTCGGATACGCCTTAAGCACTCCTAAATACCTGGTGGTAACAGAAAGTTTGAGTGAACAATACTTCAAGTATTTTAAAAGCATAGAGGACTACAAGGCAGGAGCAGGAGTGTTTGGCGAAGCCACGCCAATATTTTCAAATATTCGCAATGGTGTGGGAATTTGGGCAGGTAGCAGCATAGTTCGCGACACCATACAGTAATATTTTCTGATTTTTAACGGCTATTGGCCCAGTTGGGGCAAAATAAACGACCTTTGCAGCTTCTGTTCATACAGTGACCAAACAACCCGCTATACATCTTAAAAATGCCCGTCAGCATAATTTGCGTGGGGTAGATGCTACATTTCAGCACAACAGTTTTACGGTGGTTACGGGCGTTTCCGGTTCAGGGAAAAGCAGCCTGGTTTTTGATACGCTTTTCGCTGAAGGACAAAGACGTTATGTAGAAAGCCTGAGCAGCTACGCCCGTCAGTTTATGGGCAGGATGAAAAAGCCTGAAGTAGACTACATCTTAGGGCTTTGTCCAGCTATAGCCATAGAGCAAAAGGTAAATACGCGCAATCCTCGAAGCACGGTAGCTACGTCTACTGAAATATATGATTACCTGAAATTGTTGTTCAGCAGAATCGGACATACCTATTCTCCTGTCAGTGGTATGGAGGTTAAGCGAGATGACGTTACGGATGTAGTGAAGTTTGTGCAGTCCCTGCCGTCAGATTCATCTGTGTTAATTCTATCGCCATTAAACGATAAAGAATTGCGCAAAGAAAAACTTGTGTTGCTAAGACAAAATGGTTTTAGCAGGGTATTGGTAAATGATAATATCAGGAAAATTGAAGAATTGCTCGAAACTGGTAAAGTAGAAGCCGGTGACAATTTTTTGGTACTGGATCGACTTACCGTGGATTTACAGGATGAAGAATTCGATAGCCGCCTTACTGATGCCGTGGAAACAGCATTTTGGGAAGGCCAGGGAGATTGTGCTATCAGGCTCGATAGCGGAAATGTTCAGATATTCAGTAATCGTTTTGAACGCGACGGAATAACCTTTGAAGTTCCCACACGCGATTTTCTTAGTTTTAATAATCCATATGGTGCCTGTCGCAAATGCGAAGGATTTGGCAGTGTTCTGGGCATAGATGAGGATCTTGTAATTCCGGACAAAACCCTAAGTGTATATGAAGGCTGTGTGGCGCCGTGGAAGGGTGAAACCATGGGAGCGTGGCGGGAAGATTTTATCCGTCTTGCACTATCTGCAGAATTTCCCATTCATAAGCCTTATAAAGAACTGAGCAAAGAGCAACGTAAACTTCTTTGGGATGGTACCAAAACCCTTCCGGGTATTCACGATTTCTTTCGTTATGTAGAAGAAAAGTCCTACAAAATTCAGTATCGTGTACTTTCTGCCAGATACCGGGGTAAAACCCAGTGTCCGGAATGTATGGGTACACGCCTCCGCAAAGAGGCAGGCTATGTAAAGCTCAAGGCTGTAAATCCATCAGTACATGTTCCTGAAAAGATAAACCTGCAGGATATACTGCTGATGAATGTGGATAGTGCTTATACGTATTTTACTTCAGCAAAATATGATGAAACCGAGACGGAAATTGGCAAACGTATCCTGAACGAAATAATATCAAGGCTCCTGTTTATGAAAAATGTAGGGCTAGGGTATTTAAGTCTTAATCGTTTGAGCAACACGCTTAGTGGCGGAGAGAGTCAGCGAATAAACCTGGCGACCAGTCTGGGCAGTAACCTTACCGGAAGTATGTATATTCTGGATGAGCCCAGTATTGGTCTTCACAGCCGCGATACAGAACGTTTAATTGAAGTTTTGAGACTGCTTCAGAAGGAAGGCAATACAGTGATTGTGGTGGAGCATGATGAAGAAGTGATGAAAGCAGCGGATCAGGTGATTGATATGGGGCCTTTTGCCGGCGCATTGGGTGGTGAAGTGGTTTTCAGCGGAAACTATCAGGCGCTTGTCAAAGATGAAAACAGCTTAACGGGAAAATATCTGTCGGGCAGAGAGGCTATTGAAGTACCCAAAAACCGCAGAAAATGGAAACATAGCATCAAAATTCTCGGAGCAGAAGCCAACAACCTAAAAGAGGTAGATGTTGAATTTCCACTGGAGGTATTCACTGCTGTTACCGGTGTGAGTGGAAGCGGCAAAACAAGTTTGGTTAAGCAAATTTTATATCCGGCACTCAGCAAAGAGATTGGACAATATATCAGCACCAAAACAGGTAGGCACCGGGCTTTGGAAGGTGCGAAAAAGATGGTGAAGGCTGTGGAGTTAGTAGATCAGAATCCCATTGGCAAAAGCAGCCGCAGCAATCCGGTTACGTATGTAAAGGCGTATGATGAAATAAGGGAGCTGTTTGCTGCACAGCCACTAAGTAAGTTCAAGGGATTCAAGCCGGCCCATTTCTCTTTTAATGTGGATGGCGGCCGCTGTGATGCTTGTCAGGGTGAAGGGGAGACAGTTATTGAAATGCAGTTTATGGCCGATATAAAACTGCCATGTGATGCCTGTGGGGGCAAACGATTTAAGAATGAAGTGCTGGAAGTGTGCTATAAAGACAAGAACATCCATGAGATACTTCAGCTTACGGTAGATGAGGCTATAACGTTTTTTGCCGATGAAAAATCAATTCATGAGCGTTTGAGACCTTTGCAAGATGTTGGATTGGGCTATATTACCCTGGGGCAGGGAAGCCATACCCTGTCAGGTGGTGAAGCTCAGCGGGTAAAACTGGCCTTTTATCTCAGCAAAGCCAATCCACACAAGGAAGGAGGTACCGTATTTATTTTTGATGAACCTACCACAGGGTTGCATTTTCATGATATTAAAAAGCTGATGAACAGCTTCAATGCATTGATAGAAAAAGGCAATACCATTATTTGTATTGAGCACAATCTGGATGTGGTAAAGTGTGCCGATTGGGTTCTGGATCTGGGTCCGGAGGCCGGAGAAAATGGGGGAGAATTGCTCTTTGCAGGTCTTCAGGAAGAATTAATTAAAGAGCCTAAAAGCTATACTGCTAAATTTTTGAAATACAAGTTATAAAAATATTTTATTTAAATATTTACTTTATATAAACATCCAGTACTTTTTCTTTTAAAACTGCCACTTCGCCCGGAGAAGCATTGCGAGGTTTACTTACATACTTTCTTTCTGTGTAAATAACAGGAACCATTTTCTGGGTTTTCGCCTTGCTGTTCTTTGCAGCAAGTTCAGCCGCTTTTTGAATAACCATATCCGGAAATCCCGAGCCTTTCTTTTTGATGATGACATGAGATCCTGCATAACCGCGCACATGAAGCCATAAATCCTGTTTACCGGCCAGTTTTAGCATAGCATCATTATCTGAAGCACTTTTGCCAATCCATACTTCAAAGCCTTCTATAATTTGAAGTTTATACGGTTTTCCCTCGGGCTGCTTTTCTGTCTGACCATTATTGAGAGGCTTTATTCGTACTTCAGTGCCGGCGTTTATAACTGACTGCAATTCTTCTTCAGCTTTTTGGAGAGCCTGAACTGCTTTTTCCAGGTTATGCTGAAGGTGGGCTTTTTCAAGTCCTTCATTTTTGGCTTTTCGGTAAAAACGCCCTGCATTTTCTGCGGCGTCCAGATCAGGATTTAGCTTGATGCGAATGGGTTTGTCGGTGTAGAAGTCCTGAAGTAAGGCTGTGCCAACACCTTTCTTAATCTGATGTGCATTTGCCAGAACAATATCCCCCAGTTCTTTGTAGCTGCGCCTGCCTTCAATTTCCGCAATCTGTTCCTTTAGTTTAATTATTCTGGCTTTGTGCGTCCTGATTTGATTCAACCAGTGCGTTTCCCATTGTTTTCGGGTTTGCTCTTTTCTGCGGTTTTTAACAAAATCTCGGGCGAAAGCAAACAATCCATTCGCGCCTTCACCCACAAATTGCCTGCCATTTGCCGGTTCTTCGAATAATTTGGAATTGTCGGAAAAAAATCGTATATTATGGATATCCTGACAGTGGATGGGTTTCGCTTTCGACAGTAAATCCCGCACGTTTATTTCCCGGTCGGTTTTGAGCGAAAGTCTAAAAATACCTGTCGGATTGGGCGTATCCTCCTCCAGAAACAGCACATTACTCATCCGTCCAAAGCCTTTAATCAGCAGTTGCTTGCCTTCTTCCAGTAGGATAAGTATGAGTCTTTCATTCTCAAAAACCCGAACATCTAAAATTTGCAGACCATGAATCGTTTTGAACTGACTTATGGACTTTCGACCCGGCTGTAGGGGATTTTCCGGGTTAATAAAGTATAGGTGACCATCCACAAACTGAATGAGCAGTTGAAATAACCGTTTATCAGATGTTTTAAAATCCAGTATCAGTGCTTCTTTATGGCTGCTATGTGCCTCCTGTAGCCTTGCACCCAGTAATTGCTGTTTCAAGTAACAGCCAATAATCTGATAGGTGAGGGCGGAGGCGTACAGCATAAAAGACCGCGAAATTACATCGCCTCTTTTAATTCTTAGGTCTTAACAGCAAAATGCTGCCTTTATCCTGTCGGTTGGACGTCTTGCGGCCTTTAAATTTAATACGGTAGGCATAAACGCCTTCCGGACATGGGTTTCCGTTATAGGACCCATCCCAAAACTGTGTTGGTTTTTCACTCCTGAATACAATCTGCCCCCAGCGATTGTAGATTAGCATTTCAAATTCTACCGCTCCAATAACAACCGATTCCAGTTTGTCATTAAATCCATCATTGTTGGGCGTAAAAGCGTTTGGAATGTAGTATACCACCGTATCTCGGTAGCAGTATTCGGCTTCGATGCTGTCTGTGCATCCTCCGGCGTTCTGTACCACCAGCTTTACTTTGTAGCGATTCTTAACACCATCATAATTGTGTTTGGGGCTCATTGCCGGATCGAAAGACTCACTGCTGCCATCGCCCCAGTACCAGGTGCCTGAAACCGCTCCAACACAATTATTAAAAATACGCAGTGTGGGATAAATGGGGCTTAAGCACGGTGCACCATTGGGTATACTGCCAATAAATGCCGCCGTAATGGCTTTGTAGCCGGGGATTTCTATGCTGGTATCTACAATACAGCCTGTTTTTAGGTTTACTGCAGTTACCCGGTATAGATTTCCACTCAGGGCATTCATTGAATCACCGATATATACAGGACTTACATCCCAGGTAAAACGATACGGATCGGAATCTTTCATACGCAGTTTTATCCAGCCTTTTTGCCCAAAACAAACCGGAAGGGAGGTAGTAGGTGAAAAATAGGGTTTGGGATGTCTGTAAATAGGCACTGCAGCCGTAGCAGGCTCACTGCAGCCGTCGGTAACTGTAACACTATAAACAGTAGTTGTGGCCGGGCTAACAAACGTTCCATTGCCGGTTTGGCCATTGCTCCAGGAAAAGAAGTATGAAAATTTGTCACCACCGGTAGCAGAAGCTCTCAACCAGACAATTTCGCCCGGACAAATGGTATCTGATGGTGGATTCACTTTAACCTTCAGTGTATCAATCACATTTACGTCGATCGCAGTAGAAGCTGTACATGCACCTGAAACCAATGTGTATGTGAGGGTATGCTTGCCACTACCGGCTAAATATGGATTGAAACTATTGCCTGTAATTCCCCTTCCTGAGAACGTTCCTCCGGGTAAATTAGCCGTTAGCAAATTAGCCGCATTTTTAAAGCAATAATCTGTTACAGGATTCACAAACCAAAGGGATGGGGTGGCGTCTACGCGTATGGTGAAATTAACGGTACAACCCCATTTATTGCGGAAAGTGATGATGTGTGTTCCGGCTCCGGCTACAGCTGGGTTGAAACTTCCGAGTAAAGCATTGGTTATGCCTTTGCCACTGAAAGTTCCACCGGTTTCGCCTGCTCTGCAATTGAAAGGATTTGAGTTTACGCATACAGCGGTGTCTGACTGTGCTGTAGGTTTGGGTCTTACGTAGGCATTCATCGTATCCGTGCAGCCGTTTTTGTTGTAAACCAGTTTATGGTGTCCGAAACCGGCGATTGAAGCGTTAAAGCCATTTATACCCGTTATCCCGGGGCCTGTCCAGAATCCACCATCCGGATTTAGCCCTACCAATGCGTTGTTTAATAATCTTAATGGTGTTTCTATGCAAAAAAACTGAGTGTCTTTTTTGGTGATTTTTGTAGGAATCAGATATACGAACTTGCGGTCAGTGCAAACCCCGTTTCGTATAGTAAGCGTGTCGATGTAGGTTGATTTGCCCAAGGCAAAGAAAAATTTTGGGTCATAATCGGGCAACTTAGGATTAACTATTCCTTTACCTGTCCATGTGTAATTGATAATAGGTCGGAAGTTGGTAAGAACTTTTAATCCTGCAGCAGGACAGAAGGTGTCATTGGGACCTGCTTCGCCTGGAAGAACTGTTAATCGGGTAGTATCCTTACATCCTCCGCCATTCCAAATAATCAACTTTGTACCTGCACCACCGGTCTGGCTTGGGTTATACCAACCCCAGTAGGAGTTTGTTAATCCTGTGAACCAGTTAGGATATATTCCCTTTGGTGAAAAAGTGAGTGTGTCGGAGGTTCTTGATTCGCATGTGGTATCAAACTTTGGGACTACCATATTTTGAACCCGAATGGTTTTTACGCTTTTACAGCCTTTCCAGGTATAGGTATCTAGATAAACACCGGGAACATCTGGGGTGAAAATACCTGCAGATGTAATTTTAGGTCCGCTCCAGGTTCCACCTGCCGGCCCATACCACCAAACAGCCTGTGGTGGTTTGCCGGGGCAAAAAACGTTTTCAAGGTTCCATGGCCCCACACTATTAACCAGAACAGTATCGGCACAACTGCCTATTTTATACCAAACCTTATTTTGTCCCCATAATGTGGAAGGCTTAAATTCTCCTGTACTTGCATTTACAATACCTGATCCATACCATTTGCCGCCTGCAGGAGAAGCTCTCAGGAATATATTAGGGCCGTAGTAGCATATTTCAGTATCAGCCATGGCGGAAGGCGGGTCAAGTACAACTATATCCACTGTGTCTGCCGATGGAATGGATGAGCCGTCCGTTACGCGAAGTATGTAGCGCGTATTGACAGTCGGGCAAATTTTGTGCGGACCTGCTCCGAAAAGGGAGGGTGTCCACGTATACACATATTTGGATACATTTCCTCCGCTTACTGTGGCACGCAACCAGGTACAGCTGCCTTTACAGATTGTATCGGAATCAGCCTTCAGTAATACTTTAAGTGGGCAATCTGAAATGCTGAAAATCAATTTACTGGTTGTTAAATATACGCTATCACAAAAGTCCTTCCAGTATATATTAAGTTGAAAGGTGTAGTTTCCATTAAGAAAAAGAGGACCACCGGTATTTACGGTAAATAGGGTTGCTTTTCCACCGGTACAATTATCGGGAATGATGGAAGTAATGCCTACACTGCCAAAGGGTCCTGTTAGCGATCCAAGTAGGGTCTTTATACTGTCGCAGGGAATACTTCTGTTGCTATTCACCTTAAAGGATGTAGCGTTACATTTTGCTGTTCCATTTAAGGTAAATACAGGTGTTGGCGGTGGAATAATTGTGGTGATAATATCTGCTTCCCACCCATAGCAGGCAACACTTTTGTCGGTTTTGAAATGAATGGTAATAAAGCTGTCCTTACTGACAATGGTCCCCGGTCCCTTGCTGCCACTCCATTTACCCAAGAGCGTAGCAAAGGTATCTTTACCATCAAAAATGCGGAGCACATCATTGTCTTTTTCTGTACAAAACAATTTAAATTTCAGTGTAATGCTTTTGGCACCGGGTACACTTAACGTAAGTGTGTAATTTTCATTGTGGTCGTAATCGCCTTTGGTTTTACCCTTTTCACTGTCTTTGAAAATCCCTTTGCACACCCTTACACGGCCATTTTGCATAAATACTTCGGTTTGGGCTGCCGAAAAGTGCACCCAACCTGCCAAAAACAATATGCAGGTTAGTTTTTTTAGCATCAACGTGTAATGGTAATTTCAGGGGTTTTGATCGGGTTACTCCAGTTTCCTGCGCGGTCTTTTATTCTTACTGTGAAGGATGTGGTTTCTATATTTCCGGTGCCCAAAAGAAACACATTCTTTAAGTTCATCGTCATTTGACCTTTAATGCGGATTTTAGCATCTATCGGCGCCATGGGCGGAACATAGTAAAAGTCAGCTTTGGCCAGCCGCTCATCCTGAACTTCCAGACTATTGATGTCTGCATTGTCATTGCCGAGATCGCCGTCTCCATCCTCATAATTAAAGGTAATCTTCAAAGAATCGGTAAATTGTTTCACCTGAGTAGGCTCGATTTTTACCAAAGCAATACGCGGGACAGGGTTGCCGGTTGTATTAACAACCTCTTTACAACTGTTTAACAGCGGAAAAGTTAACAGAAATGATATACTTGCAATAAGAATTCTCATGGTATCCTCAGGGCAAAATACTTTTTCAAAAAGAACATGCTGTTGGTGTTGGGCAGCTGATAATTATTGTTAATATTGTCACTGCAGGTTATTCGGAACCATACTACATCATAGGATTGCATACCGGATGTAGAGAATGAGTAGTACCATACATAAGGTGCAGATGCTGAATATAAACCGGGCAGGTTTTTTGGTGTGCCCTTAATCAGCGGTTTTTCATTGGCAGGATCAAAGCTTTCTGGATTGGTTGACCAGTTAATACTCATGCCGGTGAGATTTTCCTGGCTCAATACATCATCTGCCAGCGAGAACCAAAGTTCAAGATTTTGTCCGGCCTGGGCTACCATAGGCTCATATTTTCCACCTCTGCCAATGGGTGAACCGTTCAACAAAGCCTGAACACCCATAATCTGAGGAGGAAAGTTCACAGGACCGGGCTTGTTTCCTTTAGAATCCGGAGCACCTTTATTTATCCACTGTTTCAGGTTGTCTAGTAATTTATCTTTTACGGTTGGATACTTGCTGCCAGGTTCCAGTGCCAGCGGCATAATGCCTGAGTTTCCACCGAGATCTACCGTCATACGATAGATTAAAATACTGGCATCGGCATTGCCCGGCAAAACACGGGCGTTAAATGTTCCGGCCTGGTCATTTTTAATGGGTTTTACATTTACAAGAGAAGCGAATGAGCTTTCAACTGTTCTGAAATCGGGCTCAAAGGTGCCGTCATGGCAACCACTGTTAGCACAGGTGGGGCCAAACAAATCCCTGTGCAAACCCTGAATGCTGGTTGCATCGGCAGCGGAATCGCGTGAGGTGGTTGTATCACGGTTTATTTTAATCGGCTTACCATAAGGATTGTCAATGGCTGAACCGTCTTTTTTACACGCAATAGCAAAGACAATCAAGGATGTGATAACAAACGGTATGAAATGCATCTTTTTCATCACATTCTCAGGAATAAACTTTTAGACTGTGGATCAAGATACGGACTAGCCTTTACTTCATCGTAAACACCAAATATATCTGCGATTGTCGGAACTATGTCTGTAAGCTTACCTACCTTGTTATTTTCAGAGCCTACGGTCATTTTCGGCACATTTTTGCCCACCATAACCGACCATACGCGCATGGCATTGGCGTCACTGTGGTCAAAAGCATACCAGTCGTTTTCATCAAGAATTGGATTGGGTTTCAGGTTTCTTCCGCATTCGGGAGCAACAATCATGATGGTTTTTCCGGACATTTCAGGGATATTGTTCTGAATGTAATTCCAAAGCCATCCTACCGAATGATCTGCGCGGTGTAAACTGCGTAAGTAGCCGGTAAAGTTGCTGTGACAGCCATCTACCGCACTCATGTTCAGTGTAAGGAACTTGGGTTTGAAGTGTCGCAAAACCTCAGCTGCATAGCTTATTGTCACAGCGTCACCATTATCCGTAACAGGCGGGCGGGGTATTAGGCCCTGATCCTGTCGCTGAAATACGGCACGAATAAATTCCTTGATTCTGGTTTTTTCTTCGTCGGTGTTTTTAATGGTTTCAAGTTGATCCGGATTTAAACCAAAACTCTGATCAAGAAAGTTTTTCATGTAATACATAGGATCCAGATCGGCACGGGAGTATGGTTTACCATTTCCCAGAATCTCTCTTCCTACACCGCCAAAAGTATAAGGTGCGGCAAACATGTTGCCGCCATATTGAAGTCCATAATCCGCATTTTTACTACTGTTCAGCAGGGGAGTACTGTTTCCGAGACCATTGGCAATAAACCAGGTATCCAGGGCTGCGAAACCGGCATGTTTTCTCAGATATTCAAAAATGGTTGGGTATTTGGGGCGGGTTTTTAATCCCTGAGCTGTGCCCAGACTACCGGTAATTAGTGTGTTCAGACCAACATAATGTCCAGCAGAAATCGCCGACATTTCCTTGAAGACCGTTCCCGTATCTTCCATGCTCTGGCTGAGTATGCGGGGAATGGGCTCACTGCCACGGGTGGCACCGCCTCCGGGATCTGTGCCGTACACGATTTTGCGGTCTGGAGCGATTCCGGTAAATAGATTGGGCATAATGTTTCCTGCCGCCCCTGTCACTTCCTGGCTGTCATCCAGATATCGCTGTAAAACACTCTCTTGCTGTCTTACACCGCCTGCAAACATAACCATGACCACGTATTCGGCTTTGGGCACATTGGTACGGGCAAACATTCTGCCGGTGGGCAGTATATAGGGTGCCGCGACTGTTCCTGCCGTTACCAAACCTGTTTTTTTGAAAAAATCTCTTCTGTTCATGGTAGTTTTTTAATAATACTGGTATTCATCACTTACGGAGAAGGCTGTATAAACCATTTCTACCGAAACGTTTGGATTGCTGTTTATGTAATTGATAAAAAAGGTCTTTTCTCCTTCGGAAGGGTATCTCAGAAAGAAACGCTTATAGCACTTTTCAACAAATGCGGCCACATCCGCCCGCATTTCACTATCCTTGGGTATTTTAAGGGTTGATGTATTAAAATAATTACTCAATACCATTTCATTGGCTACATTCCGGTCGCCTATGCTATATATCACGTTCTGCGTTTTGTATAGCTGGGTAGGAGAGATAGGTACCTGATAGAGGTTTGTGTAGAGAATTGATATGTATTCCGCATCCGACTTGCGCTTGGTTTTAAGGCTTTTGTCTTCATATACGACCTTGTCATTTACCCCGTAGGTTACGTTTTTTTCTTTAGTGCATCCAGTTAATAATAGGATTGCTGAAAATAGGACGGTCGTGATTTTACCTGAACTGTGCATATTCATCGGTTTTGATTACGGCTTTCTGAACTTCCTGCAGGTTATTGGTTCGCATATAGTTTCCGAGCAGGTTAATAACTTCCTGTGTATTTGCATCCCTTTGAAGTAAGAGATAATAAACCCAGCGAATTTGTGCTTCATAGAACTCAGGTGTATGAGTTAAGACATCACAATATTCATTTTTGTTGGCTGCCCAACTCCCAAAAATTTGCCTGGGTATGTTTTTGTCTATGATATCATAGGCTGCTGCAAACTCATCTTTAAGTGGCTGCCTCTGAAATAGATCATCAAAACTGGCATTAACATAATTAAAGCTATTCATATTGATCTGATCATAGATAGAATTGTTTAGCATAGCGGCACACATATCGCTGTATGTGCCATTATTCTTCAGTAGTTTGTACCTACTGTTCAATACATCTTTGTATTGTTTTTGTGCTGCCTTGGCGGAATAAACACCAACAGAGTCGCCATTTAATCTTGATATAGTGATGCTAAACTCAAGTATTCCGATATTCTGGGCAATATCATCATCACTGGCACCCTCAAGAAAGCGGGCTTTGCTTAAATCATAGATGCGCTGTATGGCAGCATGGCGGTAACTGGAATCACCGGGATGATAGGTAGTGTCGTAAAGGAGCATACTCACCAGCGTATCTCTGGCAAGAAGGCTGAGTTTATTTCGTTTTAAAAATTCTGTATGATACACCCTTTCCGTATCCGTTGGCTCACGACCCAGTAAATCTATAAAATACCGGTTTACATAATTCTCTACTTTGATGGTAGGCACAGATCTGTAGTCAGGCGGCTGATTGCCTGAGATAAGGATGTCTTCTGTTTTTGTGCATGAAGATATCAGCAGAAAAACCAAGCTGAGAGGGAGGGTAAACTTCAACACTATCACAATGTTATGCTAAAAATATGACAATTCAAAAAATAATGTATATAATTTGAATAAAATAATATTGTATAACAATGATATATAGTTAATTAAAATATTTCATTTAAAGTATCAGTATATTGCCTTAAACTTATTGCATTTTTACAGTTATACTCATTAAATTTTAAAAGCTTTACTTATATTTGTGCTGATTAGTTATTTACCATGGCATTTTATCACAAAGCGGGGCAAATTCCCGCAAAAAGACACACCCAGTTTCGCAAACCCAATGGAGAACTTTATGCGGAGGAACTGGTTAGTACCGAAGGTTTTAACAGCATTTATTCACTTGTTTATCATTGCCATCCACCCACACTGGTAAGCCATATTGGTGAACCTTTTAGCGTAGAACCCAAGGTAGCCATGCCTAAAAATATGCAGCACCGTAGCTATCTCACCTGGAAAGTGCCTGCTGAAGCTGACTATATCAAAAGCCGCAAAGTGCTTCTAATGAATCATGATATACAGATTGGGGTTGCTGCACCTACCCAAAGCATGTCAGATTATTTTTACAAAAATGCTGACGGTGATGAAGTGCTTTTCATTCATGAGGGAGAGGGATATCTGGAAACCATTTATGGTCGTATTGATTTCGAATACGGAGATTATCTGGTAATACCCAGAGGAACTATATATAAGCTACATTTTAATAGTTCCAATAACCGCATATTTTTTGTTGAATCGCCGAGTCCGGTATATCCGCCCAAAAGATACCAGAATAGCATGGGGCAATTGCTTGAACATTCACCCTACTGTGAGCGTGATATTAAATTGCCTCACAGCATCCAAACCCATGATGAGAAGGGTGAGTTTAGCATGATGATTAAAAAGCAGGAGTCAATTTGGCCCTACACATACGCCACACATCCTTTCGATGCTATAGGCTGGGATGGTTTTCTGTATCCGTATGGTTTCAGTATTCACAATTATGAACCCATAACCGGCAGATTGCACATGCCTCCTCCTATCCACCAAACCTTTGAGGGCAGGGGCTATGTGATTTGCAGTTTTGTTCCCCGATTGTATGATTATCATCCCTTAAGCATACCCGCTCCCTATAACCACAGCAATGTAGATAGTGATGAGATTTTGTATTATGTTGATGGCGACTTTATGAGCCGCAAACATGTTGAGCGCGGTATGATTACGCTTCATCCCAAAGGAATACCGCATGGACCTCATCCCGGAACAGTTGAAAAAAGCCTTGGACAGAAAGAAACCGGTGAACTGGCTGTGATGATTGATCCTTTTTCTCCATTGATGATTACTGAAGAAGCACTGAAACTGGAAGACCCTAACTATTGGAAGAGCTGGGTGGAATAAATATTTAAATGCTTGAAAATGAAAACCTTGAAATTAATCAATGCCATTTTTATTGTTAGTTTTGTTGCTTTTGCAAATGCCCAGACAACACCTAAAAACTATGGCAAGAAGGTAAACAAAACCTATAAAAAACTGGTAAAACAGGCAACCAAACAAAATCAGTTGCTTGATGAAGGAAATCAAGCCACACCTGATCTTTTCTGGGCGCAGGAATACATTGCTACCATGAATCCTGCTACCGGCATACCAACTCCCGAAAACGTTATGTCAGCTATACAGCAAAGTATGGTAGGCAAAAACCTGGGTCGCAGGGCTATGCCGGGTATGAGCGTAACACCGTGGGTGGAAAGGGGCCCTAATAATGTGGGAGGAAGAACCAGGGCTCTATCCTGGGATCCAATTGACCCAAGCGGCAAAAAAGTTTGGGCTGGCGCAGTCACAGGAGGATTGTGGTACAATAATGATATTACCGATGCAAACAGCAAATGGGTGCAGGTAAGCAGCTTATGGAGCAACCTCACTGTAAGTTGTATGGCATGGGATCCCAATAATCCGGGAACAGGCTATGCCGGAACAGGAGAGGGCTATGGCACCACCAGCAGTACTTCAAGGGGTTTTGGTATCTGGAAAACCACCGATTCCGGTAAAACATGGAACCAGCTTTCCTCTACTATTACCTATTATTATGTTCTGGATATTGTAGTTCGAAATGAAAATGGTAGCAGTGTTGTGTATGCATCCGTAGATGCCAATACGTTTCAAGGAACTTTATTTGGTTCAGGCAATTATGGTTTATACCGCAGTACCAATGGCGGCAGTAGCTGGACCAATGTGATGTCAAATGCTCCCAA
This sequence comes from Bacteroidota bacterium, assembly GCA_009918425.1. Lineage (GTDB taxonomy): Bacteria > Bacteroidota > Bacteroidia > NS11-12g > UBA955 > RGEC01. Next base: position 1,649 of record RGEC01000020.1, on the reverse strand, counting down.
TGGCGCAAGATTTTCAGTGGCTGACATAGAAATTGCTTCCGATAATCGCATCTGGGTTGGGACACGTAACAATCCTTTTGCCGGAACAGACAGGGGAGCCGGGCGTGTGATGTACAGTGATAATGGCACCACCTGGACAACAAGCTATACCCACACCAACAAAACCGGCAGGGTTGAAGTGGCCACAGCACCCGGCAAATCAAGAACTGTGTATGCCATGATAGAGCATAACCAGACTGTAGATGCAATAATTGTGTCTTATGATAAGGGAGCTAACTGGACTGCAAGGACCGAGCCCGATGATGCAGATAATGGCATTCCCAATACAGACTTTTCAAGAGGTCAGGCCTGGTATGATTTAATACTGGCTGTAGATCCCAACGATTCCATGATCGTATACGCTGGAGCTATCAATTTGTTCAGAAGTGCAAATGGTGGCAGCACCTGGACCCAAATCAGCAAATGGGCAAATAATGCGAACATGAATACCCTGAATTGTCCGTATGTGCACGCAGATCAACATGCTTTCGTTTTCAAACCGGGAAGCAGCTCTACCTGTATTATTGGCAATGATGGTGGTGTATTCTACAGCAATAATATAGGTTCTGCAGCTACAAGTTCTACTGCCATAGCGGAGCGCACATATGACTACAGCACCGTTCAGTATTACTGGGGTGATATGGCACAATCCTCTGGCTCTAACCTAATGATTGCCGGCGCCCAGGACAACGGCACTCACCGTTTTACGACTGCCGGTAAAAATGCTGTAGGTGGTCTTACCGGAGGTGATGGCGCATACTGCTTTATTTCTCAGTCTAATAGCAATAAGCAAATTACCAGCTATGTGTACAATCAGTATTACTACACCCTTGATAACTGGACAACACCATCAGCCTTTACCCTTATTGCAGATGGAGCTAATGGCCGTTTTATCAATCCTGCGGAATGGGACGATAACGGAAGTGGTTTATTCTCAGCAAAAGCAGCAGGTTCTTTATACAGAATCACCTTGACTACAGGTCCGGGCACCCTGCAAACCATATCTTTTGGTGGCGCAAACTTTGCAAGTGCAATTAAAGCGTATAAACTAAGCACAGGAAAAACAAGATTATGGGTAGGTAATGAAGCTGGAAAAATCTTTGTGTCGGATGATGCATGGTTGACCACACCCGTCTTTACCGATAAAACCGGCACAATCAATGCAGGTAACATATCAGATATACATGCTCTCAGAGGAGGTGATACCGTGGCAGTAACGCTTTCTAATTATGGCTCAACAATGAAAAATATCTTTATTAGCCTGGATGGTGGTACTACCTGGACCCAAAAAGAAGGTAACCTACCTGACATTCCTGTATGGAGCATACTTTTAAACCCCAATAAAACCGGTGAAGCCATAGTAGGGACTGAGGCCGGTATCTATGGTACCGACAACATTTTTGCGACAAGCCCGATTTGGACCGCGTATACAACCGGAATAGGTTTTGTAAAAATGAGAAACCTTAGGTACCGTCACGCCGATAAAACGCTAATGGCAGTGACGCATGGGAGAGGGGTTTTTACCAGCGATGCATGGTCAAAAAATCTTCCTATTCCTGCCTTTGGAACAAGCAGCCGAGATGTTTGTACCAATGAAACGGTAACCTTTA
>RGEC01000190.1 GCA_009918425.1 Bacteroidota bacterium | reverse complement strand
TATTCTTAAAAACCGCAATTTTTTTGTGGTGCTCATTCTGGCATTTGCCGGTGCCGCCGGATACTTTGCCACCAAGGCCGAAATGGCCTACGATATGCAAAAACTGGTGCCCCAGGATGATCCGGAGTACAAAGCCTACATGGCTTTCAAAAAAACCTTTGGCGAAGACGGGAACAAAGTGGTTATCGGATTCAAACACAAAGACATTTTTTCACTGCCTTTTTACCAGGATTACTACAAGCTTTGCGACGAAATACAAAAACAGCCCGGGGTAATTGACTTGCTCTCGCCGGCGCGGGTGTTTAACCTGGTGATAGATACCACCACCGATATGTATGCGGTGAAGCCCTTATTGAGCAGAATGCCGCAAACCCAGAAAGAACTGGACAGTGTGGCCACTGCGTTTAAAACATTAAAGTTTTACGAGGGTCTGCTGTATAACGATACCGCCAAAGTGGCTCTAATGGTTGTTTCACTCAACGACAGCACGCTAAACAGTAAGGGTCGTATTACCCTAATTCAGAACATTGAAAAACGCTGTGAAGCATTCGGAGCTAAACACAGCATAGAAATGCATTACAGTGGCCTGCCTTTTATCCGAACTGAGTTTGCCACCAAGGTAAAGAGTGAGATTGTACTTTTTACCATCATTGCTTTTGCGGTAACAGCATTGCTCATTCTGGGCTTTTTCCGAAGCATCAGTACCCTGGCCATTTCACTTTTCTTTATTGCTATTGGTGTGGTTACCATGCTCTCGGTGGCCGGTTTGCTGGGCTATAAGCTCACCATGCTCACCGGAACTCTGCCCCCATTATTGGTCGTAATTGGGGTCCAAAATACCATTTACCTTATCAATAAATACCACGAAGAATACCGCAGACATGGCAATAAAGCCAGGGCGCTCACCCGCATTATTTCGCGCATAGGTGTTGCTACTTTCCTCATCAATTTTACAACTGCTGTTGGCTTTGGTACTTTTTATTTCACCAAAACCCTCATGCTGGAACAGTTTGGTGTGATAGCTTTCATCACCATTAATATCATTTTCTTCATTAACATTATCGGTATTCCGGTACTGTACAGTTATTTACCTCCACCCACCGAAAAGCAAACCGCCCACCTCGATAATCAAAATGTGAACACTTTCCTTAACTGGGTTAGGTTTAATGCATTTAACCGCAAGCGAACCATTTACTTTTGGAGCATTGCATTTACCATACTGAGTAGCATCTATATTATTAGACTGCGTCCGCTGGCATTTATACTGGATGATGTTCCCAAATCGAGCAAAGTATACAAAGATCTGGTTTTCTTTCAGCAGAATTTTCGGGGTGTAATGCCATTTGAAATACTGATTACCTGCCACGATGAGGGTGGTGCTAATTCTGCCGAGGTACTAAATAAAGCCAATAGTCTGCAAAAGTCTTTGCGTCGTTATGACGAACTCAGCAAGCCCATGAGTCTGGTGGAAATGGTAAGTTTTGCCAATCAGGCTTACAATGGTGGTGATGTAAGGCAGTATCGGGTTCCCAAAGCTACTGATCTTGGTGAAATATCTGCTCGGATGCCGGCGCCGTCTCAGGGTAAAAAGAGTATTGTGAACGGCATGGTAGATACAAGTATGACCCGACTTAGGATAAGCTATCAGATGGCAGACGTGGGTTCTATTCGGATGGACAGTATCACCAAGCAGGTAAAGAACATTGCAGGGAAAATCTTCCCCGAGGAGCAATATGAAGTCAGAATAACAGGCACTTCAGCAATCTTCCTGCAGGGAAATCGATATTTATATGACAGTCTTATCAGCAGTACACTCTGGAGTCTGCTAATCATAAGCCTCACCATGGGATTGCTGTTTCCCAGTGTCAAAATGATTATTATCTCCGTTATTCCCAATATTCTGCCTTTGGTTGTGACCGCAGGGCTCATGGGATTTCTGAACATACCGCTGAAACCCAGCACAATTCTGGTGTTCAGCATAGCATTTGGGATAACAATTGATGCCACCACGCATTTTATGAGTACATTCCGGCGAGAGTTACTGCATACTAAAAAATCCTTGCGGGAAGCCCTCAGTCATACCATCATGGAAGTGGGTCTGAGTATGATTTACACTATGGTAGCACTGTTTGCCGGGTACATGATTTTTATGTTTAGCCGATTCGAAGGTACCCAGGCACTGGGCTGGCTCACAGCAGTGACACTCTTATCAGGGCTGGTAGCTAACCTGTTTCTATTGCCTGCGTTAATTCTTACATTTGAGAAAGATCTCAATCCAAAAGAAGAATTAAAGGAAACTGTTATAGAACTACCGGACGAAACGGAGGATTAATTCTCAGACACCAGTAGGTTGCAGCCTCTGGCATCGCTTTGGTCGTGGCGCCCAAGCACTTCAAAACTGCCATCTTCATGAATTTTTCCTAAATCCTGTGTGGCAATAAAGCTGCAGCTCTGAATATTGGCAAGGTCAACAACACAAATAATACCGGTTTTACCGGCCGCTAACCAGTTTCCGGGATCGCTGATATCTCGAATCATGATTTTCATCCATGGCGGGCAAACGTAGCGTCCATTTCCCTGGCTATAGGCCTGGCTCATGAGTTCAGTCATGCCATATTCACTGTGAATTTGAGATACCCCAAATCGGGTGCACCATTGTTTATGTAATTCGGCACGGGTAAGCTCTGGCCCGCGTCCTTTCATTCCTCCGGTTTCCATAATGGTGGTATATCGGAGAGGCGGCCCCTTATATACTTTGGCTAGCTCTTGCAGGGCAAAAGTTACACCCAGCAAAATACCCGGAATTTCGTTTTGTTCATTTGTCTCAATTTGCCTAATAAGTTTTGGGAAATCGTACAAATAAAAATCACTGCCCCGGAGACCGTATTTTACAAAATCATCGGCCATAAACACCAGACTGCTATTTTTGCGTTCAAGGTAGCCGGGCAATAAACACATCCACGCAAATTGAGAAGCCTGTCCGTATTGTAATTCAAAGCATTTGCGAAAATTGCAAATGTAAAATTCGGGATCTTGTAAAAAATGCTTTGATATTCCGGAATGTCCGGTGCCACTGCTTTCAAAAACAATTGCCTCCGGTCCTTCAAAACTGGCAACCCTGTAATCTTTGAAAAAATCAATGGGGATAAATGGGATGTCGGTCCATATTTTGGGTTCCGGGTTCCCATTTACAGAAAGCCATTTGGCAAAAACAACATTGTGATGACGCTGGTAATGGAATATTTCTAAGGCCAAAGTATTAAATTTGACACTGTCTGTGCTCCAAACCCTGTTAAAAATATCCCTCATGCTGTCGGTTGTACTGTTAGCCTGCACGCCCGACAAAAATAAGTTTTCCGAGGTGCCTTTTCTGCAAATTAAGGGTGCATATATTTACAATAATGGTTTTGATAAGGATAGTTTTATTGAACTGGTTATGCATTACCGCGATGGCGACGGAGATATAGGTCTGGACCCCGGCGATACAACACCTCCTTTTAATTATAGCGGTGTGGCATTTTATAATTTGAAAATATGGATGTTGCAAAAGGTCAATGGGAAATGGATAAAACCCATCAATCCCCTCAGTAGTCCTCCCGACACTTTGAATTTCCATGAACGGATACCCCGCATAACACCTACCGGACGTGCAAAATGGATTGAGGGCGATTTGATTGTGAATATTCCGGCCGAGCCCTATGGTCTAAAACCGGATACAATTAAACTGCAGGTAATGTTGATGGACAGAAAACTCCGTAGCAGCGGGTTGCTGGAATCGGAAGAATTAGTTTTAAAGCATTAGAATATAGGGCTCGATTCTATTATTTTCGCAACTCATTTACCTTTGGCATAAGGTTTGGAATAAATAAAATATGAGAACATTTCTTTTCATCATAACGCTTTCTGTGCTGGCCCCCCTATCTGCACAAAAGACGGGTTTTATAGACAGCGATTTGATTTTGGGTAAAATGCCCGAATACAAATCTGCACAGAAGCAACTGGATGACATGGCTGCCAAATGGCAGCAGGATGCAGCCGATATGCAGCAGA
>RGEC01000189.1 GCA_009918425.1 Bacteroidota bacterium | reverse complement strand
AACTTATGCTCAAAAAACAACACCGGATTGGGGTCGTTGATGGCTGTGGCCAGCAATCCTTTGGCATCAAAGGGATTGGAAGGATAATATATTTTTAATCCGGGTACATGGTAAAACCAGGCTTCGTTGCTTTGGCTGTGGAATGGTCCCGCCTGCACGCCTGCGCCGGTAGGCATTCTCACCACCACATCGGCAGGCTGGGCCCAGCGATAGTGGCTTTTGGCCAGGTTATTCACAATCTGATTAAAACCACAGGTTACAAAGTCGGCAAACTGCATTTCCACCACCGCTTTGTGTCCTTTGATGGCCAATCCGTAACCCGCACCCAGTATAGAGCTTTCCGTAATTGGCGTATTACGCACCCGTTCCTTGCCAAACTCCTGATAGAAATTCTCCGTAATTTTAAATACGCCGCCATATTCAGCCACATCCTGTCCCATAATTACCAGATTAGGATGCTTTTGCATGCTTTGTTTCAGTCCATCGCTGATGGCATCCACCAGGCGTTTTTCGGATTCAGGTCCAGTGGGTTCAGTATTTTGTGTAGAAACCGGGGCATACATATCTGCCAATTCTTCATGTTCATCTGCCACTATTTCCGGTTCGGCAAATACCTCTTCCAGTCCTGTCTCAATTTCAGCCAGAAATTCTTTGCGAATTTGCTCTGTATCTTCTGTGGTAATGATGCCCTCATTCAGCAGCCATGCCTCGTAATTGTCAATGGGATCTTTCTTTTTCCATTCTTCAAAGAGGTGGGGCGGAACATATTTGGTACCGCTGGCTTCTTCATGCCCCCGCATGCGGAATGTGATACATTCAAGCAAAACAGGCCTGGGGTTTTGGCGCATATCATCCGTGAGTTTGCGCAGCGTATTGTATACTTCCAGAATATTGTTTCCGTCAATCTGCACGGCTTCCATGCCATAGCCTATGCCTTTATCTATGAACTGCTTGCAGCGAAACTGTTCGTTACTCGGAGTGCTTAGTCCATAGCCGTTGTTTTCGATCAGAAAAATTACCGGTAACTGCCATACAGCAGCCACATTCAGTGCTTCGTGAAAATCGCCCTCACTGGTGCCACCATCTCCGCTGAAAACCACAGAAACTTTTCCTTCTTTATTCAGTTTATGAGCCAGTGAAATGCCGTTGGCCACGCCCAGCATTGCGCCCAGGTGGCTGATCATGCCCACAATGTGGTATTCGTTGGTGCCAAAATGGAAACTGCGGTCTCTTCCCTTGGTAAACCCTGATTTTTTCCCCTGCCATTGGGCAAATAACTTGCGGAAAGGAATGTTGCGCGTGGTAAAAACACCCAGATTTCTATGAAGCGGCAGTATGTATTCATCCTCATGCAATGCTAAGGTAGTTCCAACGGAGATAGCCTCCTGTCCCATACCGCTAAACCATTTGCCTACCTTGCCCTGTCGCAGCAGAATCAGCATTTTCTCTTCAATTACACGCGGTTTTACCAGATAGCGGTAAATATGAATCAGTTCATCGTTGCTAAGGTTTTGGCGGTCAAATTGCATGACATCGCAAAGGTAAGACACAAAAACGGATTGGAATCAGAATGCTTCGCCGAAGGCAAAGTAAAAGCCTGATTGCCCTTTTATTCCCATTGCGTAGTCAATGCGCAGATTTATATTTTCCCTGCGGTCGGCGACAAAGCGCAGCCCCGCATTGAATGCGGGTTTGAATGGGTTGATGAAAATAGCTGTAGGTTTCGAAAAAACCGTGCCTGCGGCCACACCCATGGTAGCGCCCCAGCGCTTGTGAAGGACGGTGCGAAATTCGCCGTTAAAAACCAGCATACCCTGATCGCGGAATCTGCCAAGGTAATAACCGCGAAGGTTACGGTCGCCTCCCAGCAAGGCAAGATCAAAAAAATGGGTTGGAGAGGAGAGGTAAGAAAAAGCCATTCGGCCGGCAGCAACACTTTTTTGACCTGTTTTCATATACCTCCTTCCATCCATGAGTATTCTGTTTCCATTGCCTGCTTCTAGAGCAACATTTCGGGTTAATTGTACATCGAGGAAGGCACCGTTTGCCGGGTTTAGCATATTGTTACGACTGTCGTGCAGGCACTGCAGTCCGGCTGCTGTTACTTTCAGCGCAGCAGATGATGGTGTTTGCGCAAAAGCAATTTCATTGCGGCGCTGCTGCCTGAATATTGGTCCAAGAAACCAATTTACGCCTACTTTTTTCAATACAGACACTTCCAGCCAGTTTCGCTTACTATTGAAAGCCTCCTTTTTTATTTCAGGTGTCTGGGCACCTATACCCCACCAGTAATCAGGAAATCTGCTACTATGAGCCAAAAAATTTATCAGCCATTTTTCTGCCGGCAGAAAAACACTTCCCGACAATTCTGCGATGGATTGTTTTCTTTGGGTGTACTGAAATTCTGCTTTTACAGAGGATAATCTTGTTTTAGCACCACTTTTGAATGCCAACTGGCAAACAGCTCCTGCATAGCCGCGTGTTTCGGGGGCGTAGCCCAATGTTGGAACCGGCAATACACTGATTTTTACTGAGTCTTTTGGATTTGAAGTGAAGGCATTTTCCACACACAATAAAACCGGAATCAGACAAATTGCAATTTTCACGGCGGAGCTTTTCAAACCAATGCAAAAATACAGCAGCAGTTATCCGATTTATTTGGAATTACGGGTAAAATTCATTATATTTATTATTTACATAATTGTTGGGCAGCTTTGCCATTAAATTCACGGTCTAATTGCGAAAAATGCGCTTTTTTTGCAACCATTCACACCATGTTGCGTCATTAATATTGAAACTACTTGTTAACGGATGAAGACATCATACAAGGTTGCAAAAAAGGAGACCGCCGCGCACAGGAAGCATTATTTCTGCGCTACGGTAAAAAAATGTATGGCTATTGCCTGCGTTACTCCGGCAACCCTGCTGATGCCAATGATTTGCTTCAAGATGGTTTTGTAAAGGTCTTTGAGTTTATCGGCACCTTCAAGGGAGACAGTGCCATAGAAGCCTGGATGACGCGGCTGTTTATCAACCTGGCCATCTCACGCTTCCGCAAACGGAGTACCGGACCTCAGTTTGTGGAGGTGGATTCAATTCCGCTTGCCGAACAGGTGGAAGAGAAAGAGGAGGTTCAGGAAACCTTGCGCGAATCTGTGGATGAAGTGCTGTCTGCCCTTGCTGCCCTGCCGGAAAAGTACCGACTGGTAATCAACCTGTATGCCATTGACAATATGAGCCACAGGGAAATTGCAGAACAGCTGGGAATTTCCGAGGGAGGCAGTAAAAGCCTGCTCAGCAGGGGGCGCGTAATGCTGAAAGAACTTATCGCAAATAAAAACAAACGTTGAAAAACGAAGATACCCATACCGACAAACAACTTGAGGAACTGTTTAAGTCCTTTGAGCCACCGGTGCCGAAAGGTTCCTGGGAAGGTATTGCAGGTGTGCTTGATCGCAAACGCAACCGTCGCATATTTATGTGGTGGATAGTCGCCGCTGCTGTTTTTGTAGGGGGCTTATTCGGTCTATGGTTCGGTTTGGCTGATTTAAAACAGGATAGAATTGCTCAGAAACAGGAAGAAGTGACCAAAACTTCAGATGCGAAGAAAGACGCATCCGGAACACATAATATGGGGAATGACGATTACAGCGGAACTAAGGAGCAATCTTATGCTGAGGGCCAGTCGGGTGGGGAAGCTAAAACGGTTGTAAAATCAAAGTTCAATAAAAATTTTGTTCCTGAAATTATAAAGCAAAATCAGCTAATTACTGAGACTGCTCCTGTAATTATTCAAAACAATTTGGAATTACTCGAACCTCTCGGTTTGCGAATTTTACCTGCACAATGGCCTGCTTCTGAGGCAATAACATGGGTAAAATTACCTAAGACCAAACCTTTCAAAGCTCCGATTAGCAAATGGACAGCATCTCTGGGAGTGATGCAAATGCATACAGGCAATGATTATTCGGTTAATCCGGCCAATAGCCGATATGTTCACAAAAACTATCTTAACCGTTTGAAGGAAGGAGAACAGAACATGGGTGGAGCAGGATTCTCATTGCAACTGGGATATCAGA
>RGEC01000188.1 GCA_009918425.1 Bacteroidota bacterium | reverse complement strand
GGTTTCATTCATCATGGCATACAACTTCATGAATATCTCATCGGCACCGGGTTTGCTGAAATAATCCCCATCGGTACCATAGGCAGGTCTGTGTGGTTGGGCCGTAATGGTGAGCGGGGCACTGTCGAGGAATCTATAACCACCCTGTATTTCCAGTATTTGCTGCAAAATAAATGCCGACGCACCACCGGGCACATCCTCATCCAGCACAACCAGACGGTTGGTTTCCTTTAGGCTTTCCACAATCAGGTGATTCACATCAAAAGGAAGCAGGGTTTGCACATCTATAATTTCCAGACGAATACCATGCTCAGCAAGCATATCGGCAGCTTCCATGGCTACGCGGCAACAACTTCCGTAAGTAACCAAGGTGGCATGTTCGCCGTAACGTAGGGTATCAGGACGGCCCAGCGGAACGGTAAACTCATCCATGTTCATTGGCATCTTTTCCTTGATACGGTAGCCGTTCAGACATTCCACCACCAGGGCGGGTTCATCGCTTTTCAGTAGGGTATTGTACATACCGGCGGCCTGGGTCATATTCCTTGGCACACACACATGCATGCCGCGCACCGCATGAATAATGGTCCCCATAGGACTTCCGCTGTGCCAAATGCCTTCCAGTCGGTGGCCTCGGGTGCGAATAATCACCGGTGCTTTTTGTCCGCCTTTGGTTCGGTACTGCAACGTAGCAATATCATCGCTCATCACTTCCAGTGCGTAGAGCAGATAATCCAGGTATTGAATTTCGGCAATAGGTCGCAGTCCGCGCATGGCGGCACCCAGACCCTCTCCTACTATACTCCATTCGCGAATACCTTTGTCGGTCACGCGCACTTCGCCGTATTTCTCCTGCAGTCCGCTAAAGCCCTGGTTCACATCCCCGATTTTACCCACATCTTCGCCAAAGGCAAAAACCCGCGGATCTCGTTGCATAGCGGCATCGAAGCAGGCCCGTACCACCATGTAGCCATCCACGGTCTCATCACTGAGCTGCGGCATCACTTCCTGAACCGCAAGAGCACTGTTAGGGCTTTGGCTGTGCAAGTGGCTACTATAGCGACTATGGTTAATTTCGGTAAACTGCCTGTAAAAATCCAGCAGGGGTTGTTTTTGCGCTGTATTCAGCGATGCTGTGAGGCGCAGTGCCTTATGCAGCGCATTGCCAATATCCTTGCGCAGGGGATCTGATTTGCTTTGCAATCCGGCGCTGATTTCGGCAAATTCAGCGGTTGCTACGCCCTGTGCAGCCATAACATTCATGATGTCACAAAATCCGGAAACTTCTGATTTAATGGTTCCCAAAAATGCATGCCAGGCAGCTTTTTGTGCATCGCGAACACTTTGGGTGGCCTCTGCTTCAATCGCATCGGCTTCCGCAGTGGTTGCTAAATCATTGGCGATAAGCCATTCCCGCATTTTGACAATACAGTCGTATTCCTGTTCCCATTCCAGGCGCTCTTTGCTTTTATAGCGCTCATGGCTACCACTGGTGCTGTGGCCCTGGGGCTGGGTAACTTCGGTAACATGCACCAGCACCGGAGTATGCTTTTGGCGACAAACGTCTGCAGCCTGTTTATAGACTTTGCATAGTTCGGCATAATCCCAGCCCTTAACGGTAAATATTTCCATGCCCTGCCCAAATTTATCGGTCTGAAAACCACTGAGCAGGCGGGATATGTTCTCTTTGGCTGTTTGGTATTTGGCCGGAACAGAAATTCCGTAGCCGTCATCCCAAACACTCATCAGCAGAGGCACCTGCATGACGCAGGCCGCATTCATGGTTTCCCAGAAAATCCCTTCGCTGGTGCTGGCATTTCCAATCGTACCAAAAGCAATTTCATTTCCTTTCACCGAAAAATCGGTAAAGGTATGCAGATCGGGGTTTTCTCGGTATAGTTTGCTGGCGAGGGCCAGGCCCAGCAGACGAGGCATTTGTCCGGCTGTAGGGGAAATATCTGCGCTACAGTTGGGGCGGTCGGTCTGGGGCAGCCAGTTACCATGTTCATCGAGCAGGCGTGTGGCAAAATGTCCATTCATGCTGCGGCCGCCGCTTGCAGGTTCACGGTTGGTATCAGGGTCTGCGTAGAGTTGGGCGAAAAACTGCTGTACTGTGCTCATGCCACGGGCAAACATAAAGGTCTGGTCGCGGTAGTAACCACTGCGCCAGTCTCCATTCTGAAACACCTTGGCCATGGCAATCTGAGCGACTTCTTTACCGTCGCCGAAAATACCAAACTTGGCTTTTCCGGTCAGCACTTCCTTGCGGCCCAGTAGGCTTGCCTGTCGGCTTTCGCAGGCCAGGCGGTAATCTTGGAGTACCTGTTTGCGAAAGTCTTCCCTTGTGAGGGCTGCGGGAGCGTTTGCAGCTTCTTCCATTTTGTGGTGCAAAAATACGGCTTTTTCTTTTACGGGGTTACTTCCTGCGGCGCAGCCACCAGGCCAGGCCTATTCCCATGATAGCACCCAGCAATATGGGCAGCCAATAGTTGGCTTGTTTAGGCTGTGTTAACAGAATATCCAAAACGATACTCAAAGGTTGCATGTGGCAAAGGTAGGGATGTGGATTTTTAAGGCAAATTACTAAGGTTTATATGTATTGTAATAAAGTACATAAAAATTCAAAATTCGCGTTTATTTAAAAAGACAAAATACTACAATTGCTTAATTTTCCAACACTGCTGTTTACCGGCTCAGCAATTACCCTGGTAAAACAACTAAAACCACACACACATAGAGGCGCTCACCACATCTAGGTTGTCGCGGAAACCGCCCTGGAACGCATAAATAGAAACATCATCGCTGCCGGTAAAAAAGCGGCGGTATTCCAGCCTGAGCAGGGCGTGATCTTCTATTTTTTGGTTTAAACAAAATCCATAGCTGCCAGTTCTGTAGCTGTTTTCTGCCGGGTTAATCGGGGATTGCAAAACTGTATTCTTATCATCAAACCATTCCAAACGGCCTGAAAGCGATAATTTAGAGTTAAATGCATACTTCACCTGCACATTGGCATTCCACCAGGTATATTGCTTATAGTCCGGGTGGTCGGGAATGGGCATGAGGCTGTCCGTCCGCAGTTTGGTATAGCGCTGAACACCTGCATACAAGCAGGCAGACACATCCCAATTCTTGCCAAGTTTACCTATCCAGTAGAGATCGGTGAAAGCACGGGTGCTGTAATTGGGCCTTGCTATACTTTCTTCGTTGCCGATGTAGGTGTTCCAGTTGATGATGTGATTTTTGCCCAACTGCCATTCCAACTGGGTTCCCAGCGACAGCTGCTCATTGTTGTCCTGGATTTGCTGCCAGCCATTGATAAGGTAGGTATAAAAACGGACATTCTTCCGCAATGGAAGCCCGAACTTTACTCCGCTCAGATAATACGGAGAATTTTCCGCCGATAGCGAGCGTGTATACATCATTTGGTCTTTGCTCACCGGATTCTCATTGGTATACGGAGAACCCAAAATTCCGGCATCCATCCACAGGTTGTGTTTTTTGGATAACCGCACTCCCACACTGGCTTCCAGCAGGTTTTTGAGTGTGCCGGGTTCATTGGCTAAATTGGCATTCATGTAGGTGCCGAAAGCCGGAACCAGGCGTGCCCGCACGCCTGCAGTCTGGTAGCGGATATCCAGCATAGCCAGGTTAACGCCAAATGTGTTATTTTCTGCCGAAGAAACCATGTAGGGCAGTGTTTTCCCTGCACCACTGGTGTTACCATACACATCCACGCAGGCCCCCAAAGTAATCCTACCCAAATGTTCACCACCCGCAGTATCCACAAAACCGGTATTCACCACCTGTGCACTGAGGGAATAATTCAGCAATAGAAAAAAAAGAAGATACCTGGCTTTCATCAACAAGAGTCAATCCTAAACAAAACGCGGATCTGCTTCCATGACATGACCACAGGTTTTGCAGGTGCGCAGTTCTTCTGAGCCGTAATAATGCTTAAAATGAGGCAGAAAATCGGTTTCTATGTTCTGCAGTTCAAAGTAGGTTTCGTGTAGTTTGGTGTTGCATTTATCGCAAAACCACAGCAGTCCGTCTTTGTAGCCTTTGTTTTCGCGCACACGC
>RGEC01000187.1 GCA_009918425.1 Bacteroidota bacterium | reverse complement strand
TGTGCATCAATCAGCGGTTTAATGTCTTTGGCAAAACTCACATTTACGGTGTCGCAGGTAGCTTGTCCCGGATACAAGTCTTCTTTATTATCGTAATAACACGATGATGTAATCAGCGTAAGGATTATAGTTGTATAAAAAATCTTAATCATTCGGGGCACCTGCATTGATCCACTTCTCAAATTGTTTAATCTCACAATCGCTGAGTTTGTTTCCACCCTTAGGCATCCAGTTGGTGGGGTGGGTGAGGCTGTTCAGTAAAGTTCCATTTTTTGCCACAAAAGCAACCCCGGTGTGGGAAGATAATTCTACCGAACCCGATGCACTGGGGTATGTATGGCAACCCACACAATACTTATCAATCATGGGTTTGATGTTAGCGGAAAATTTATATTGGTTGCTGTCGCAATCGGTTGGGCAGTTGGTTGTGTTTTTGGCCCCCAGCATAATCCATTTCTGGATGAGCACTTTCTGGGCCGAACTAAGATTTCCATATTTAGGTCCACCCATATGGCCTTTTATTTCTTCAAATATCTTACTGTCTTTAGGATTTCCGGGTTTAATGCCACCGGCCATAATGCCCTGCCATGAATTGAGAATTAATTCTTCTTCGGCGGTAATGGCATCGTGGCAACCGCTTTTGGCGCAGTTGGTTACGAAAATGGGCAGGATATCACGTTCAAAACAAATGGCAGAATCTGCCGCGGTGAGCACAATCACAGGCTCGTGTTTACAGCCCTGGGTCTGCATTAGCGACAACAGCAAGGCCATGGCAAAAATAATTTTGGGTAACCGCATGGTTAACATTACCACAAAGTAACAACTTTACCCCCAATTACCTGCTCAATAAATTGTAATTTTGCGGTCATGACACAAAAAGGTCCTATTTCTCAGTTTGTAGAAAAACACTATTTGCACTTCAATGCGGCCGCTTTGGTGGATGCAGCCAAAGGATACGAAACCCACCTCACCGAAGGTGGCAAAATGATGGTTACCCTGGCTGGTGCCATGAGCACGGCAGAGCTGGGCAAAAGTCTGGCGGAAATGATACGTCAGGGAAAAATTGATATCATAAGCTGCACCGGCGCCAACCTCGAAGAAGATATCATGAACCTGGTGGCGCACAGTCATTATAAGCGTGTGCCACACTACCGCGATCTAAGTCCGCAGGATGAGTGGGATTTGCTGGAAAACCATTACAACCGCGTTACCGATACCTGTATCCCTGAGGAGGAAGCCTTTCGCCGTTTGCAGAAGCATATTCACAAGGTATGGAAAGATGCGGACGACAAAGGCGAGCGTTATTTCCCCCATGAGTACATGTACAAAATGCTGCTGTCCGGAGATTTGGAGCAGTACTACGAAATAGACCCAAAAAACAGCTGGATGCTGGCCGCCGCCGAGAGGAATCTGCCCATCGTGGTTCCAGGCTGGGAAGACAGCACCATGGGCAACATTTTTGCCAGTTATGTTATCAAAAGTGAACTGAAGGCAAGTACCATGAAAAGCGGTATAGAATATATGGTGTGGCTGGCCGACTGGTATCGCAACAACAGCATTGGCAAGGGAGTAGGCTTTTTCCAGATTGGCGGAGGTATCGCCGGTGATTTCCCCATTTGCGTGGTACCCATGATGTATCAGGATTTGGAGTGGCATGATGTGCCTTTCTGGAGTTATTTCTGCCAGATCAGCGACAGTACTACCAGCTATGGAAGCTACAGCGGTGCGGTGCCCAATGAAAAAATTACCTGGGGTAAACTGGATGTAAATACCCCTAAATTTATCGTGGAAAGCGATGCTACGATTGTGGCGCCACTGATTTTTGCCTGGGTATTAGGTTGGTAAAACCGATTTTGTATTGTATATTTGAGTATGGTATTTCGCTATAAACCCGGTAAGCATAATCTTAAAAAGCTTCTTGAAAGCGCTTTCAAAGATTGCGAAAACAGGCTCAAAATCGGCGGAAATGCTGATATCATGAAAATCTTTGGGAAAATTAAATGGCCTGAAGATCCGGTGACCTATCAAAAAAATATACGGGATGACAGGGAAAGCCCTGCTATTTGATACCAATGCAATTTTGTATTTGGCACAGGGAAACAAAACCTTGCTAGAATTAACCCAAAATACGGGAATATGCATTTCTAGTTTCACAAGGTTTGAAATACTTTCTTATTGGAATATCAAGCAAGAAGAAATTATTTTGTTTGAGGATTTTTTTAATAATGTGGAAGAATTTCAAATTGATAATAGCATTTTTGAAATTGGAATTCACTTAAGAAAAAAATATAAAATGAAAACAATTGATAGTCTAATAGCTGCGACTGCATTTGTTTACAACATTCCTTTAGTTACATGTGATAAAGATTTTAAAAACATTGAAGAAATTACCCTATTAATTATTGAATTATGAAAAAATATAAAGTACTCATATTAATATTTAGTACACTACATTTTTCAGCCAATGCCCAAGACAAGCCTGCCTATTCTCTGTTCAGCGGTAAAGCCAAAAAGGCACAGTATGCACAAATGCTGAAAGCCATGCAGGAAGCCGATGTTGTGCTTTTTGGCGAATACCACGACAACCCCATTGTGCACTGGTTGCAATACGAGAGTACCATAGATTTGTATGCGAAGCGCCCAAATATGGTACTGGGTGCAGAAATGTTTGAGGCAGATGTGCAGACGGTGGTTGACCGCTATGTGTTTGACAGCCTGCCCGAAAAAGAGTTTCAAAAAACCGGCAGGCCCTGGCCCAATCACAAAACAGATTACAAGCCCCTGCTGGATTTTGCCCGCGAAAAGCGAATCCCGTTTATCGCTACCAACATACCCCGAAAATTTGCCAGTGCCGTTTTCAGGGGCGGTTTTGAAGCCCTGGACACCTTGTCTGCCCTGCAAAAAAGCTGGATAGCTCCTCTGCCACCCATGTATGACAGCACCTTGCCTTGCTATGCCGAAATCGGGAAAGCAGTGGGTATGCATGGTGGCCCTAATCTGCCCAAGGCCCAGGCCATCAAAGATGCTACCATGGCGCATTTTATTCTAAAAAACCACCAGCCCGGCAAAATATTCATTCACTACAACGGCGCCTACCACAGCAATAATTATCAGAGTATTTACTGGTATTTGAAACAATTAAATCCGTCGCTGAAAATTGTTACCATAAGCACGGCTATGCAAACCCAGTTAAAAACCTTAGATGCAGAAAACAAAGGCCTGGCGGATTTTATCATTGTAACGCCGGAAAATATGACGAGAACACACTGATTAGTTGAGAGTTGAAAGTTGAGAGTCTAGAGTTAAAATACAGTTAGGAGTACAGCGTTATGGAGGACGTAATTAGCAAAGCGGATGTGGAATGGGTGGTGCGGGAGCAGTATAACAAATTGCTGGAGGATGCATTTACGGCACCGGTATTTTCTCACCTGAATTTAGAAGAACATTTACCGCGCATTTTTATGTTCTGGTGTTTTGTGCTGGATATTGACGCTGCCAACAATCCTTACCGCGGAAGTGCTTTTGAACCACATACCCAATTGGGATTGACCGCCAAACATTTTGAATTGTGGTTGCAATATTTACATAGTGTAATCAAGGAAAAATATGAAGGTCCGAATGCTGAAAAATGGATAAACAAAAGCAATGAGCTGGGTGTAATGTTTCAATATAAAATGGGATTAATAGATGACGCATCCCATTTAATAAAAAAGGTATAAAAGCCTTTATTAAAAACCCTGAACACCACTCACTGTGGTGTATTTGAGCACTACGTTTTTATTGGGATAAATGCGCTTAAATGCACTCTGCACCATCAGTGTAGCCTCATGAAACCCGCAGAGAATCAGTTTTAATTTGCCCGGATAGGTATTTATATCACCAACAGCGTAAATCCCCGGAATTTGTGTGCTGTAATCTTCCGTATTTACTTCAATGGCATTTTTATGGATCTGCAATCCCCAGTCGGCAATAGGACCAAGCTTAGGCGACAGTCCGAATAAAGGCAGGTAATAGTCTGCCGGTAAGGTAATATCGTCCTTGCCTTCCTGCATTACCACCACGTGGTTCAAGGCAGAATTGCCTTTCAGGCCGGTCACTTCGCTGTTGGTCAGCAGGG
>RGEC01000186.1 GCA_009918425.1 Bacteroidota bacterium | reverse complement strand
TTTCCTCCCATGAAACGGCTTCCGTAAACCACATCTGCAAATCCGTCCAGTATAGGCTGAAGGAGAATATTGTATTCATTGGGATCGTATTCCAGATCGGCATCCTGAATAATCACAAAATCGCCTGTGGCCTTCTGAATCCCCGTGTGCAACGCTGCGCCTTTCCCCTGGTTTACTTCGTGCTTGAAATACTGAATATTCAGATCGGTATTGGCTGCCATATAGGCCTGTATTGCTTCCTCGGTATTGTCTTTGGAGCAATCGTTTACAATAATGACCTCTTTGGCAATGTTATCCTTTAATATCACCGCCTTCACGCGATCCAAAATAAGGTGGATGGTTCGGCCTTCATTGTAGGCGGGAATTACAATAGAAAGTGTTGGCATTGCGAAGCAAAACTAATCAATACAAAACAAACAAGGAATTATATTTTCAATCGACATTGCATAAGGCCGGGAACCAGAAACACCTTGCCGGTGGACGATTCCACACAGCGATAGCGGGTGCGCATGCGTTCGCCTTTCACAAATGTGCGACCGTCTTTGGTTTCAAAAGCCGTATTGGCGGGCACTTCTTCCACCAAAACCCACGTGGTATCGGCATCATACTTGCGCAGGGTGCGAACCAGCTGCGGACTGCTGCAGCTGCTGGCCTTAGGATTGGCCAGATATGTATTCAGAGAATGGTGAATATCCCGCGGCAGCACATTTCCCTGAAAAACGGGTGTGCTCACTTCACGAAAAAACCATTTCCACTCCTGACCGTGAGGTTGCACTCGGCCCCTGTGTTTTTCAAAATTCAGCAGGTGGGCAACTTCGTGTAAAAAGGTAATGAGAAATGCGTAGGGGTTTAGATCCTTGTTCACGCTGATGCGGTGATTTTCTCCGGCTGCGGGCGGCCGGTAATCGCCATACTTGGTTTGGCGTGGTCGCTTGATGTGCAGATGAATGCGGTGCTGCAGCAACAGTTCCGTGGCATATTCTTCCGTACCAACAGGTAGGTATTTCTTTAGAACGGCCAGCAGTTGTTGCTTTTCAGACATCAGAATTTTTTAAGTGCCAGCTCGCTGATGGTGTCGCCGATACTCAGGCTGCTGGTGGCCGCAGGCGAAGGTGCGTTTAGCACATGAACACAACCGGGGGCTTCGCGGATGTAGAAATCATCAATAAGTCCGCCGTCTTTGTCGCAAGCCTGTGCACGTACGCCGGCACCTGCAGGTTCCAGATCTTTTTCCCTGATTTCGGGCACCAGTCCCTGCAAAGCTTTGGTGAAAGCCGCTTTGGAAAAACTGCGGTAGTATTCGCCCAGTCCGGTTTTCCAGTATTTCAGGGCTACTTTCCTAAAGCCGCGCCACAACAGGCTTTGCCAGAATTCAGACCATTTAAACGATGTACGTTTATAACCCTCACGGCGGAAGGCAAATACGGCATTTGGACCGGCCTCAATTTCACCGGAAATTCTGCGTGTAAAATGCACACCCAGAAAGGGGAAGTTGGGATCAGGCACCGGATAAATCAGGTTTTTCACCAGGTATGCCTTCTCCGGCTTGATGCTGTAATATTCGCCGCGGAACGGTATAATGCGTACATCCAGGTTTTGACCTGCCATTTCAGCAATTTTATCGCAATACAGTCCGGCGCAGTTCACCATCAGTTTGCAAACAAACGTCTTTTTGGGTGTAATGACCTCCACACGTCCGGGCTGCGCCTCCACCCCTGTAACCTTGTGCGAGGTAAGTACCTGTCCGTCAAGGCTGATAAACTTTTCCGCTATCTTTTCAGACACGAGCCTGTAGTTCACGATGCCAGTCTGTGGGACAAAAATCCCTTTTATACCGATACAATGAGGCTCGCGCTGTTTTATCTCTTCTTCTGTCAGGTACTTTAGTCCGGCCAATCCATTGTCTACACCCCGCTGGTATAACTTTTCCAGCTGACCCAGTTCCTCTTCTTTGGTGGCCACAATTACTTTCCCGCAGAGTTCTACGGGAATATTGTGTTCCTTGCAGAATTCCAGCAGCATGTGATAGCCACGGATGCAGTTTTCCGCTTTCAGGCTGCCGGGCTTGTAATAGATACCGGAGTGGATAACACCACTGTTGTTCCCGGTCTGGTGAGAGGATATATCGGCTTCCTTTTCCAGTACTATTACGGTTAATCCTGGCTGTTTTTCCTTTATTTTCAGGGCTGTTGAGAGACCGACAATGCCTCCGCCCACCACCACAATATCTGCTTGCATAATATTGGCTGCAAAATAACCGCTGGTTTCTATTCCCTTGCAGGGAATTTTTCCTCATTTCGCATGATTTTTTGCCCTATGCTGCATTCAAGGCAACGGCGTTTTTCGCAATACAATTGTTGCAAACCCAGCAGAGACTGGCTGTCATAGGCGCTGTTATTCTCAAAACCCAGTTCCTGCCAGTTGCGGGTTATTTTGTTGGATTCGGGCGGCAACGACGACAGCATATCCAGGGCTTTTTCCTGCAGTTCTGTATCGTTGTGATATTGGGCGTATGCAAAACGCAAAGGCAATACCGCATTGATGATGAGGCCTTCCATGGTATCATTACCGGCGGCGGCGGAACGCGGTGCACAGGCATAATCGAAGCGGTAGTGGGTTTCCCAGTAGGCATGAGGCTTTTGACACAGCAAACTCTTGAGTTCAGCAACAGACTGTGCTTCCATCATCACAGAAAAAATACCGCTTTGCTCCAGCACCGCCGATAGCTGCGCGATGCGCAGTGTGGGAAAATTAGGTGGCCTTAATCGGCCAAACTTCCAAACAGAGGCTGTAAGCGGCAGAAGAGCATGTTTATTTTTCAGAAAACGGTATTCGGCGTATAGCTGTTTGGCGTAATCATCTTTGTGGGCTGAGGTCAGAAGACCGCTTTGACCGAAAAGCAAAGCCTGCATTTGCATGGCATTGTGACGGTACCTTTGGATTAGGGCAAAGGGAACCGCGTTTGTCAGGGATTCCATGGCATCGCCATTCACAAGCCGTCCCAGATATCGCGCCATGAGCTTATAGAGCATTTCTTCCCAATGAAATTGGGTGGCATGGCCCATGGATAGGACCCTGCCGGCTTTTTGCCACACACGTTCGGCCAGAACGCGGTGTTTCATACTGAGCACGGCAGCTGTATGCGTATTCGGATTGTGCGCCTTACAGGGTATCGAGGCCAGGCTGTGGCTGAGGGATTTCCATGTGTGCAGATAACCGGCAGGAATGCGGTTTCGCATTTCCAGACAAGGAATGAGGGAACCATCCGTTCGAAAAACATCAATATCATGGTGGAGCACCACATGCAGTATTACGTTGTCGTAGGCTTTGTCGTTTTGGTGGTTGTGTTTCAACCAGTCGGAAGCATTCACATGAATTTCAACCTGCCCTACCCAGTCTATATTACCAACGCGGATGCGGGCCTCAGAAAAATCCGGACCACTATTGAGGTTGTGCGTACCCCTAAAATCCGGACGGATGAGCAGCCCGTCGGTAGTAATTAGGTTTTGGGTGTCAAACAGCCCATACTGCCACAAAAAATGTAAAAAATATTCCTCCATTACTGCAGATGAATATTTGGCAATTTACTATTTTTTGCTTATATTTGTAGATATTAATTAATGTTTTTAGTATGTTCCCGTTGCTCTTTTCCGTCTATTTGTGGGAAAAGGTGAATCCAATACCCCATTTCGAAGACAGCAAATACGGCAACCCGCCAATCTTTGTTTACGTCACAACAAAAAATACGTAACTTTGCCATACCAATGGCTTTAGAAATCAAAGTACCGGCCCCCGGCGAATCGGTGAGCGAAGTAACCATCGCCAACTGGCTGAAAAAAGAAGGTGAATGGGTGGAAATGGATCAGCCCATCGCAGAATTTGAAAGCGACAAAGCAACCTTTGAAGTTAACGCCGAAAAAGCAGGCGTCATTGAGAAACTGATTGGCAACGTGGGCGACACCATCCCCGTAGGTAGCGTAATTGCGGTAATCAACACCGAAGCTGCCAGACCTGCAGAAGCCAAAGCTGCTGCGCCAAAACCAGCTGCCGAACAGCCCAAAGCACCTGTTGCAGAAGAAAAACCCAAGGCAGAAGCCAAACCGGCCGCCACCCCTGCTCCCGTGGCTACGAATGTGCTCATATCGCCTGTGGCAGCCCAGTTGCTGGCAGAATATGGCATTGCCCCCGAAACGGTTTCAGGCAGCGGCAGCAACGGAAAAATCACCAAGCTGGATGCCCTG
>RGEC01000185.1 GCA_009918425.1 Bacteroidota bacterium | reverse complement strand
GGACCTTTGGGGTGGGCTTAACAAAGCCAAAAAAAGCCACGCTACGCTTGTTTTTTTTATGCGCCTTCAGTCTGTCCAGTCAAGCCTGGCATCTTTAGAACAGGAATGGCTCCCTGCGGTCGCAGGACCTTTGGGGTGGGCTTAACAAAGCCAAAAAAAGCCACGCTACGCTTGTTTTTTTTATGCGCCTTCAGTATCTTTCGGAGAGGACTCCGGCAGCCCAACGAGCTACCACTGTCCCGAAAAATCGCCAATTTCTATTTGGCTTATTTTTCGAGGATCCTCGAAATTCGGGCGCTTCAAAAAGCTTGAATTTCGGGACTCCATCCCGCGATGTGTCTTTTACGTTAATCGTTGAAACCTAAAACCAACTCTAGACTTTAAAATTTCAACTCTTAACTGTTTTGTAGCCCGTAGGGGAATCGAACCCCTCTTTCATCCGTGAAAGGGACGTGTCCTGAACCGATAGACGAACGGGCCAAATGTATTAAGAACGCTATCCCCGAAAGGGGTTGCAAAGGTAATGTAAAAAATTGAAAGAGACAACCCTTTTACACCGGATCATCAAATTTTCTTGCTTCGGCATCGCCCCAAAGGTCTTCTATGCCGTAAAAACGACGCTTTTCCTCCTGAAATACGTGCACCACCAGATTTACATAGTCAAGCAGAATCCATTCTGCGTGCTCACCACCTTCTCGGTGAAGCGGTTTTTCGCCTGTAGCCAGCCGTATTTCCTCTTCCACACCATCGGCAATTGCCTCAACCTGCCTATCGCTGTTACCGTGGCAAACCACCATCATATCAGCGAATGCCCCCTTTAATTTACGTAAATCAAGCAACACAATTTCGTGCGCCTTTTTCTCCTGCATGCCCTTCACAGCCACCATGGCCAGGGCTTCTGTTTCATTTCCTGTCTTTTTTGCCATTCTTTGGCTTTTCTTTGTGCAAAGAACGCAAATAACGTGGAAGAATTCGCTTTCATAGACCAAGTTGGTAAAATAATGCTGTTTTACACACCTTCCTGCGGGAGTACCCAGGATCTTGTGCCTCTTTGCGCCAAACAGGCCGGGGGAAAACATCCCACAGCTCTGCTTACCTTTCACCAAACGCAAGGACGAGGTCAACAAAGCCGAACCTGGAATGCTGAACCGGGAAAAAACCTGGCCCTGTCGATTTGGCTTCCGCTCAGAAATCCCCGTCCCGAATCCTTCCCATTGCTTAATATGGCCCTCACGGTGGCCTGCGTAAAGGCATTAGCGCAGCTAGATATTTCAACTGAGATTAAATGGCCCAATGACCTGAGATTTCGCGGTTCAAAACTTGCCGGTCTGCTTATGGAAACGCATAGTATTGAGGAAACCGGAAAATCTCTTTGCATGGGAATTGGTGTGAATGTTAACCAATCTGATTTTCAAGAACTTTCACAGTCTGCCACATCGTTGAAAAACATTACCGGAAAAGAACAAAACCTAATGGATCTGGCGCGAATGCTGCTAACCCACATTCAAGCTGCCTTTGTAACATGGGAAAAACAACCCGATAATGCAGAATTTTTACAGAATTTCAATGAACATCTGGAAGGGAAAAACGCATTGTGGGAGGCAGAGACAAACACGCAGGAATTCACACAGGGAACTTTGCAGGGTGTGGATGCGCAAGGCCGATTGTTAATTGAAATAAATGCCAAAACAACCACCTTTCATCACGGTAGCATTAGGCTGAAAAGGGTAATACCGAAATTCTAGAAATTATTTTATTTAAAATAATAAACCGATATTTGTTTTTATCGTCTAATGAATAATTAACCATGTTGCCATGGATCGAAAAGAATTTCTAACATTCAAAAAACCGGCTTCCTCCACGCAGATTAAGCGCACGGAGCGTAGGACCACTACGGGATTATCTGTCTACACGGGCACATTTGGCAAGAAAGAAGCCATGCACCTGCTCCGCCGCACCCTGTTTGGGGTGAAAGTGCAAGACATGAAGGATTTTTCCGCCAAAACCATGTCTGCAGCCGTGGATACACTGCTAAATACATCGACCGCTGTACCCAACGAACCGCTGAACTATTATGGTAAAACCACCGCCGACCCTAATGTGTCCTATGGTGCAACCTGGGTAAATGCTCCCATAGATTTCAATTTTAATTTTCAGCGCACCATGTCCATGAAATCATGGTGGTGGGAAATGGCGGCAAAACAGCCCTCAAGCATCATGGAAAAAATGGTAATGTTCTGGCACAACCTCATCCCCATTTCTGCTGCAGATCAGGTAGACCCCAGGATGACCCACCTGTATCTCAAAACCATCCGTCAAAATGCCATGGGCAACTTTAAATCGCTGGTCAGAGCTATTTCAATGGATCCGGCCATGCTGGTTTACCTAAACGGACGTTATAACACCAAAAAAGCACCCGATGAAAACTATGCCCGTGAACTGATGGAGCTGTTTACCCTGGGCAAAGGCCCGGACAGCAAATACACTGAGGATGATGTGAAGGCAGCAGCAAAAGTCCTCACAGGCTGGAATATCAACCCGTTTGTAACGCCGCCGGTTTCTACATTTACCCTATCCGTCCACGATACTACCAATAAACAGTTTTCGTCCTTTTTTAATAATACAGTTATCACCGGAAGAAATACCGCAACCGCGGGAACCGACGAGCTGGATGACCTTCTTACCATGATTTTTGCCCAGCCGGAAGTAGCCAAATTCATTTGCCGCAAACTGTATAAATATTTTGTTTACTATGACATTACCCCGGATGTGGAAACCAATGTTATCGCGCCATTGGCGGATCATTTTCGCAACAACAATTACGAAATCAAGCCCTTGCTGGAAAAACTACTCAAGAGCGAACATTTTTTTGATCCGTTAAATATGGGTTGTGTTATCAAGGATCCAACCTCACATATCGCCGGGTTCTGCAGACAGTGGGAACTTGATTACCCCACCGATACGGAAACGTTATACAATATAACAGGTTATGGACGTGCTTTTGGTCAGGCAGTTATGCAGGATATTCTCGATCCGCCCAATGTTGCAGGCTGGCCGGCCTGGTATCAGTCGCCCCAGTTCCTGCGCAGCTGGATTAGCAGCGATTCTTTGCCCAAGCGAAACCAATTCACGGATTTAATGTTGTTTACCGGCGTAAAACGCCCCGGATTTACATTCATTGCCGATGTGTTTAAAATTACCAAGCAGTTTTCCAATCCTTCGGATGCCGATACCCTGATTGCCGATGCTGTGGCATTTCTCCTTCCACTGGATCTGAGCACTACGCAGATAGCAACCCTTCGTAACAACCTGTTGCCGGGCGGAATACCTGCCTATAACTGGGCCGATGAATGGAATCAGGCCAACGATCCCGGGCATGCCAACTATGCTACGGCACTGGCTTCCGCCAAACTGAAACTGCAGTTGCTATATAAATCCATCATGAACCTTTCTGAATATCAGCTGTCATAAAACAACCTCATGAAACGCAGATTATTTCTCAAAGCCGCCGCCGCCGGATCTATGATACCGGTTTCCCTGAACGGACTTTCGGTGCGCGCATACGCAAACTCGCCACTCATGCAGCTGCTGGGTAGAAGAACCGGTAGCAACGGCAATGTGCTTGTGCTTATACAGCTGAACGGGGGAAATGACGGTCTGAATACCGTAATTCCTCTGGATCAATATACCAATCTTACCAAAGCCCGCAGCAATGTAATCATTCAGGATACCAAAGTACTGAAACTGAACGGCGTGAACGGAACCGGCCTGCATCCTGCCATGACGGGTCTGCAAAGTCTTTATAACAACGGCCTGGTAAACATTATTCAGGATGTGGGTTATCCCAATCCCAATTTCTCACATTTTCGCTCTACCGACATCTGGATGAGCGGCAGTGACACCACCGAAAACTGGACATCCGGCTGGATGGGTCGTTATTTGGATGCGGAATTCCCCGGCTTCCCTGATGGTTTCCCCAATACAGGTGCACCCGACCCACCTGCCATACAGATTGGAGGCATGGTTTCGCTGGCTACCATGGGTGCTTCGGTGAATATGGCCATGGCCATTACCGATCCCAGTAATTTCTACAGCCTGGTAAATGGAACCACCGACCCGGTTCCCAACACCCCGGCAGGACGTGAACTGGAATTCCTGCGCATAATGGCCAATCAAACCAACCAGTACGGTACTTCTATCAAAAATGCGGCAAGTAAGGCCACTACACTCAGTACCAAATATCCGACGGGTAATTCA
>RGEC01000184.1 GCA_009918425.1 Bacteroidota bacterium | reverse complement strand
CGTCAACCGGAAACAACATTTTGATAAAAGACACCGCTTCACTTGAGTACCGTTTTTCTACTTCAACCTTTGATGTAAAAAACAGCGGCAATAAAACTAATATAGCGGTATTTGACTCTTGTTATAATGGGGGTGTTATTTGCCCGCCACACAGCCCTGTTTGCGCCAGTATAAACCCCGCTGAAAACACACAATTTCGCTGTAACAGAAAAGTTTTACTGCGCTGGACGGCTTATGTGGGTTGGGCGGTCGATCATTACGACATCTGGTGCGCTTCCAGCAAGGATAATTTATTTCTTAAGGTTGGTTCTGTGGTTGGTGATACGCTTCGGTTTTATCATTCGTTGCCAGAACTGAATTATACCTATACTTATTTCATCAGGGCACACAAAACAGCAACCGCGGGCACAACATCAACCTCTAATGTGGTGGTGTTTTTTGCTGCAGATTTTAGCAAGCCACTAAAAAACGAGATTGGTCATGCATCGGTTATTTCGTCGGGAAACATTGAAGTTTCATATAACTGGCAACCCCCTGCGCCCACGGGGTTTAACGCTTTGTTGCAGTATCGCGAATATTCTTCCTCCTCATGGACAACGGCAATCAACAGCCTTCCGGCAGGCCCGGGGCGTATACTGATTAAAAACCTTGAAACATCAAAAAAGCGGTATGTTTTTAGGGTTTTGTGTCAAAATCCGTGCGGGATAGTTTTTGACACCTCAATAAACCATATTTCTTTATTGCTTGTTAAAAGCGGCAATCTTGCGCAATGGTTTGATTATCAACCATATAACCCAAACAACCAGGTAATAGAAGAGCGAAACAAACAGGGTTTCACGTGGAACGTAGTAGGGGGTGCGTTAGCACCTTATTTCATCACCGACACAACCAAAGCGCTTTGCTATCGTGTGGTTGCCTACAAAACAGACGCAAACAACAACCGTATTGATACCGCCTATTCAAATGAGGTTTGTTTAAGGGTTTATGACACCACATTGGTACCCAACGCCTTTTCTCCGGAAGGCAAAAACAATGTTTTTCGTGTCATAAACCCAAATATCGAACGAGGTCAGTCTGTGATGACTATTTATGATCGTTGGGGTGGTAAGTTGTGGCAGGGAGAGGCGTTAGATGGGTGGAATGGCGATGTTATGGGAGAGCCTGTGGGCCAGGGGTTTTATGTATATAAAATAGAGGTACACAGACCCGAAAAAAGAGAGTTGTTTCAAGGAACCTTAATGTTGCTGCGATAGTGCGTAACCCTAAAATATATTTCTCGGGAAAACGAAAAAATAGGCCACCGATAGAAAAACGCGTTTTTTCTGCTGTTTTAAAAACTGTTGCTTTAGAAAAAAGGTGCCTTATTGCGTCTTTACAATATGTTTTTATGGATGACAATGGTTTGCTAAAGATTAACCAACAATATTTAAA
Organism: Bacteroidota bacterium; assembly: GCA_009918425.1. Classification (GTDB taxonomy): domain Bacteria; phylum Bacteroidota; class Bacteroidia; order NS11-12g; family UBA955; genus RGEC01. Next base: position 2,860 of record RGEC01000184.1, on the reverse strand, counting down.
ACACAACACATACACAGATATTATTACATTCGACCTTAGCGAGGATAGCAATATTATGGGGGAAATTTACATTTCTTTGGAAAGAGTGCAAGAAAATGCTGTTGTTTTTGGGGTTTCATATAAAGAAGAATTTCTGCGGGTGTTGTTTCACGGAGCCTTACATTTATTGGGATACAAAGACAAATCGGCAAAAGACAAACTCGCAATGCGCGAAGCAGAATCATATTGCATAAATTTGTACCTTGAAAAGGAAGCGTGATTTTGAGTTTCACGTGAAACGGTTTTGTTTTTAGGAGAATACGATATCATAGTTGTAGGTGGCGGACACGCCGGTTGTGAAGCTGCGCATGCAGCTGCAAAAATGGGAAGCACGGTAATGTTGGTTACCATGAACATGGAAACCATTGCTCGCATGAGTTGTAACCCTGCGATGGGGGGGGTTGCCAAAGGTCAAATTATAAGAGAAATTGACGCCTTGGGTGGTATGTCTGGTATTATCACTGATAAAACCATGATTCAGTTTCGCATGCTTAACCGCAGTAAAGGCGTGGCTATGTGGAGTCCTAGGGCGCAAAGTGATCGTTGGCGGTTTGCAGAAGCCTGGCGACTCGCACTGGAAAACACACCAAACCTTGATTTTTTTCAAGATACTGTAAAAGAGCTGATTGTTGAGAAAGAAACAGCAGTAGGGGTAATTACTGGTATGGGGGCACAAATCCGCGGTAAAGCAGTTGTTTTAACCAATGGTACTTTTTTAAATGGTTTGATTCATATCGGAAAAAAGAATTTTGGCGGTGGAAGAATGGGTGAAAGTGCCTCTTTGGGTATCACAGGCCAACTCGAATCCATGGGGTTTGTCTCTGGCAGAATGAAAACAGGAACCCCGCCGCGTGTAGATGGTCGCAGCCTGAATTACCAAGCAATGGAAGAACAAAAAGGCGATGACGAACCGGCAAAGTTTTCGTTTTCACGTGAAACATCTACATTGAAAGAACAGCGCAGTTGCTACATAACCTACACAAACAATACGGTTCACGATATTTTGCGGGAAGGATTCGCAGAAAGCCCAATGTACAATGGTAGCATACAAGGTCTTGGTCCGCGTTATTGTCCGAGCATTGAAGATAAAATAAACAGATTTGCAGAAAGAGACCGTCACCAGGTTTTTGTGGAACCCGAAGGTTGGAATACGGTTGAGGTATATGTAAATGGGTTTTCTACCAGCTTGCCTGATCATGTTCAATTAAAAGCCTTAAGACAAATTCCGGGGTTTGAGAACGCAAAGGTTTTTAGGCCAGGGTATGCTATAGAATATGATTATTTTCCTCCAACACAATTGAAATTAAGCCTTGAAACTAAGCTGATTCGTAATTTGTTTTTTGCAGGACAAATTAATGGCACTACAGGATATGAAGAAGCCGCTTGCCAGGGTTTGATGGCGGGAATAAACGCACATAGAAAAGTTTCGGAACAAGATGCTTTTGTTTTAGGAAGAAACGACGCATATATAGGTGTATTGATAGACGACCTGGTCAACAAAGGAACCGACGAACCCTACCGGATGTTTACTTCGAGGGCTGAATACCGCATAACTTTAAGGCAAGACAATGCAGATGAACGCCTTACTCCTAAAGGTTTTGAGATGGGTTTGGCAGAAAAAAACAGAATGGACCTGCTCGAAGAAAAAAAATCCTCCACACAAACCATCCTTCGTTTTTTTGATAGCAACAACATAGAAACCGATGACGCGAATACCCTTCTTCTACAAAAAAACAGTTCACCCATCACAGAGAAACAACGATACAAACGTTTTTTGCTGAGACCCGAAATATCGTTGGAAGATATTAAATCAATTGATGAAGTAAACTCATTGCTGCTTGCGCATTCTAAAGAATCGGCTCAGGCGGCAGAAACGCACATCAAATATGAAAGCTATTTAAAGAAAGAGCAGGAAATGGCGGAAAAACTATTGCGATTAGAAGATGTAAAAATACCAGATTCCTTCGATTACCATAAACTAACTGCACTAAGCAAAGAATCAAGGGAGAAGTTGCATAATATAAGGCCGGCTACTTTGGGTCAGGCTTCGCGTATCAGCGGTGTAAACCCTGCAGACATCTCTGTTTTGCTTGTTTATTTTGGAAGATGAGAAATCCTTTTTATATAAGCATCTTTCTAAGTGCAACCATCCTTTGGCGGTGTGCTAATCCCGTAACACCTACCGGTGGAAACAAAGATGTTTCGCCGCCCAAACTTATCTTCACAGAACCTACGGATAAAAGAACCGATGTAAAACCGAAAATGGTTGTTTTTAAATTTGATGAAAACATACAGGTTAGCAATATCAAAGAACAGTTGGTTATCTCACCATCCATAAAAACAAAGCCTATTATTACTACAGGAAAAAACTATGTTAAAGTTACCATAGAAGATAATTCACTCTCAGATAACACAACATACAGTATACAATTAAATGACTGTATCAAGGATTTGAATGAAAGCAACCAGGGAAATTATAACCCTCTGTTGTTTAGCACAGGAAAAAAATTGGATACCTTTAATATTGTAGGCAAATGCCTGTTTGTAGAAGAACCAAAAACACAGAAAATCAAAGTTCAAACCTACGGACCAAACACATACAAAAGCATTCCCAATAAGGCTCGACTATTTAGAATACCCGGGTTACCACAAGATTCTATATGGGTAATTGCTTTTAATGACTTAAATGGTGATGAACAATGGAACAAAGGCGAGGAAGTGGGCGTTTCTTTTGCAAGCACAACAGATACCACTTCTATATTGCTTTATAATACAGCAAAAGAAAAAATTGGTGTTGTAAGATATTCAAACAATAGATATG